>CAXHZZ010000010.1:0-45565 GCA_964021635.1 uncultured Tenacibaculum sp. | reverse complement strand
ATACTTCAAAAACTCCGTCTCCTAATTCTAAGATAGAAACATCATGTGTTCCTCCACCAAAATCAAAAACAACGATTTTTTTATCATCATTTGCTTTATCTAAACCATATGCTAAAGCTGCTGCAGTTGGTTCGTTAATAATTCTTCTAACTTTTAAACCTGCAATTTCACCAGCTTCTTTAGTTGCCTGACGTTGTGCATCGTTAAAATATGCTGGTACAGTAATTACAGCTTCTGCTACATCTTGACCTAAATAGTCTTCAGCAGTTTTTTTCATTTTCTGTAATACCATTGCAGAAATTTCTTGTGGTGTATATAAACGACCATCAATATCTACACGAGGTGTATCATTATCTCCTTTTACTACTTTATAAGGTACTCTTCCTGCTTCTTTTGAAGAATCAGAAAATTTATTTCCCATAAAACGTTTAATAGAATAAACTGTTTTTGTTGGGTTAGTAACTGCCTGACGCTTTGCTGGATCACCAACTTTACGTTCTCCTCCTTCTACGAATGCTACGATAGATGGTGTGGTTCTTCTTCCTTCTGCATTAGGAATAACAACTGGTTCATTCCCTTCCATTACAGAAACACATGAATTTGTGGTTCCTAAATCAATTCCTATAATTTTACTCATAACTAATAATTATTTATCTTAAATTTTTAATTCAATTTTACGAGTAACAATAGTCAAACTGTATGCCAACTAGTTTTTGCTTTTGTTTTGGCAGAAAAATTAATAAAGTTTTTTATTTACAATGACAGAGTGTCATTTTTTCAGTAATTCTATATAACAATTATAAACCATAATAATATTAGAAAACGTACTCTCTAATGCTTTTTTTGTAGCTTCTGCATCTTTAAAAACTACTTTAGTTATTCCCTCCTCTAACTGCGGTGTAAGCGCACCTTTATAAGATGAAGACATTAAGTACCAATGCGTTTCTTTTAATCGATGCTTTCCTTTTTGTATAAAAAAATGAAATGTTTTAATTAGTTTATCATCAATTTTAAGTTTATTAATACCGCATTCTTCTTTAACCTCTCTAATTGCTGTTTCTTCTATGCTTTCGCCTTTTTCTTGTCTTCCTTTAGGTAGATCCCACTTACTACCTCTGTAAATAAATAAAATTTCTTTTTTATCGTTTAAAACAAGCCCGCCTGCGGCAACAATAACTTTAAATTTCATTTTAAAAACCTCCCAATCTTCTTTTAAATTATTTGTAAAAAGATAAACACCTTTTAATTTGCCTAGTTTTAACTTGTATATAAGTTCTTCTATAATTGTATTTTTGTAAATATAAACAACATAATCTTCTTCATTTTTAACTGAAGTTGTAAAGATTATTGGTTTATCATTAACAAAAACTTTATACATTTGCGTTATGGATTTTAACAAAGATACAGCAAAAAAAACTGCCGAACTTCTTCTGCAAATAAAAGCTATTAAATTAAACCCTCAAGACCCTTTCACATGGGCTTCTGGCTGGAAATCACCAATTTACTGCGACAACAGAGTAACACTATCTTACCCGCCTGTTAGAAACTTTTTGAAAGAAAAAATCGCTAAATTGGTTGAAGAGAAACATGGCAAGCCTGATGTAATTGCAGGGGTTGCTACCGGTGCAATTGCAATTGGTATGTTAGTTGCTCAAGAATTAGGAGTTCCGTTTATATATGTGCGACCAGAACCAAAAAAACATGGCCGTAAAAATCAAATAGAAGGACATTTAGAAAGCGGTCAGAATGTAGTTGTAATTGAAGATTTAATAAGCACTGGTAAAAGTAGTTTAAATGCTGTTAAAGCTTTAAAAGAAGCAAACGCAACCGTTAAAGGTATGATTGCAATTTTTTCATACGGATTTGACATTGCTACCGAAAACTTTAAAAATGATCATGTAGAACTAACCACATTAAGTAATTACGAATACCTACTTGAACAAGCTTTAGATAGTAAATATATTACTAGTGAAGAACTTAGATTGTTAGAGGACTGGAGAGTAGCACCTAGTAAATGGAAACAAAACGAAAAATAAGATAAAATGAATATTGAAGGAAACAAAGTAGTTGTAAAAAAATCATCTAAAGAAGTATTTGATTTTTTAATTAAATTAGAAAACTTTGAGCAATTAATGCCAGAAAACACTCAAAAATTTGAAGTAGATGGTGACAGTTTTATTTTTGGTTTAAAAGGAATGCCGGAAATAAGACTGATAATGAAAGAAAAAACGGAGTACTCTAATATTACATTAGGTGCTGCTAGTAGTAAATTACCTTTTACTTTATCAGCAGATATTAATGAAATTTCTGACAATGAAAGCGAAGTTACTTTAAAATTTGATGGCGAATTTAATGCTATGATGGCAATGATGGTTAAAAAACCATTAACAAAGTTTATTGATACTTTAACAGAGAATATTGCAAAAATATAAATTTAGGCAAACGAAACTTCTTTAATACCATATTCATTAATCGTTTCGTTTTCTAGTTCGATTTGGAGATTACCAGCGTCGGAAACTCCAACAATTTTACCCATAAATAAAATGTTTTGAGCTGTTTTAAACATACTCGGAACATTTTTTTTATACAATACATTTAAATATTCATCTTCTAAAAATGCATACTCTTTTTTATGTAACAACTCCATTTTTTGTTTTAAACACTTTAAGATATTATTAAATAACATATCCAAATCAATTTCATCACCTATAATCATTTTTATTGAAGCCGCATTTGGCAAACTAGCTGAAAAACTATTTTGATTTACATTAACACCAATTCCTATAACAGACGAACTAATATCTGATAAATTAAAAGTATTTTCTATCAAAACACCTGCTATTTTTTTATTTTCTGACATAATGTCGTTGGGCCATTTAATAGCTAATCGAGGTAGGTTCAAATCATTAAGTGCTTCATAAACACTTAAAGAAACACAATAGTTTAAATACTTAAAATCAACAATTTTAAGATTAAATAACTTGCAAAAAACACTAAAAGTCAAGCTCTTACCCGAATCAACAACCCAACTAGCATTCATTTGCCCCCTACCTGCTGTTTGTGTATTTGCAATTACTACGGTAAAATCTTCAACACTTACATTTGCTGCCATATCCTTTAAAAAAGAATTTGTAGAATCAATGGCATCAAGTTTGATTATTTTCATAACGGTTTTGTGAGTAAAACAAGTATCAATATTAAGCAAATAACTCGCAAAAAAATAATAACTTTGCTAAAAACTTAATTTTTTTTGATGACTAAAAAACAAGCAAGCACAGATGATTTAATTGCTGTGATTATAAAAGGTATTGATGAGGTAAAAGGAGAGAACATCCAATTACTAGATTTAAGAGAAATAGAAAATACTGTATGTGATTATTTTATAATCTGTTCAGGGAATTCAAATACTCAAGTAAACGCCATTTCTGGGTCTGTACAGAAAATGGTTAGCAAAGAACTTAAAGATAAGCCTTGGCATATTGAAGGGCAAGGTAACTCTGAATGGGTTTTAATGGATTATGTAAACGTTGTTGTTCATATTTTTCAAAAACAAGTTCGTGACTATTACGATATTGAAAGTCTTTGGGGTGATGCTAAAATTACCGAAATTAACCCAGCTGAATAGCTACTAATTTACACACACTATATATGAGTGATAAGAAAAAAAATCCTCCGAAATTTACTTTTAATTCATTTTGGATATACATTCCGATATTAGTTATCCTACTAGGATTGAGTTTTTTTAACTCAAACGATTTAGGTTCTAGAAGTATTTCTAAAAACGAATTTCATAAAATTTTACAAGCAAACGATATTCAAAAAATCGTTATTGAAAATAACAATGTTGCTCAGGTATTTCTAAAAAGCGAAGCTGAAAAGAAAGAACAGCATAAAAAAGTAACAGACTCTCCTTTTTACAGAAAAGGTTCTCCGTTGTACACCTATAATTTTGGTGATTTACAAAATTTTGAAAATGAAATTAAAAAAGAGAAAGCTGAAAATAATCTTGACTTTGACAGAACCAATGTAGAGCCTACAAGTTTGGTTAAAACATTATTCGACTTTCTTCCTTTTATTCTACTAATAGGTATCTGGCTTTTTTTTATGAAAAGAATGTCTGGTGGTGGATCTGGAGCTGGTGGCGGTGGTCAAATATTTAACATTGGTAAATCAAAAGCTAAGTTATTTGATGAAAACACTAAAGTTAAAACTACTTTTAAAAACGTTGCTGGTTTAGAAGGAGCAAAAGAAGAAATTCAAGAAATTGTAGACTTCTTAAAAACACCTGAAAAATACACTAAACTTGGTGGTAAAATACCTAAAGGAGCCTTATTAGTAGGACCTCCAGGAACAGGTAAAACCTTATTAGCAAAAGCTGTTGCTGGTGAAGCAGGAGTTCCTTTTTTCTCATTATCAGGATCTGATTTTGTAGAGATGTTCGTAGGTGTTGGTGCCTCTCGTGTGAGAGATTTATTTAAACAAGCACAACAAAAATCTCCTTCTATTATTTTTATTGATGAGATTGATGCTATTGGTCGTGCAAGAGGTAAAAACAGCATGACAGGTGGTAACGATGAACGTGAAAACACATTAAATCAACTATTAACAGAAATGGATGGTTTTGGTACCGATACAAATGTTATTGTATTAGCCGCGACAAACCGTGCTGATGTATTAGATAAAGCTTTAATGCGTGCTGGTCGTTTTGATCGTCAAATATATGTTGACTTACCTGATTTACATGAGCGTAGAGAAATCTTTGAAGTACATATTAAACCATTAAAATTAGCTGAGAATGCTGATTTAGAATTATTAGCACAACAAACTCCAGGGTTTTCTGGTGCTGACATTGCTAACTTATGTAACGAAGCTGCTTTAATCGCTGCAAGAAACAATAAGCAAGCAATAGAACACCAAGATTTCTTAGATGCTGTTGATAGAATAGTTGGTGGTTTAGAAAAGAAAAACAAAGTAATCACACCAAAAGAAAAGAAAGTTATTGCTTTTCATGAAGCTGGTCATGCTACTGTAAGTTGGATGTTAGAACATGCTGCTCCGTTAGTAAAAGTAACCATTGTACCTCGTGGGCAATCATTAGGTGCTGCCTGGTATCTTCCTGAAGAAAGAAAGATTATTCAAACAGAACAAATGCTTGATGAAATGTGTGCTACCATGGGTGGTAGAGCTGCTGAAAAGTTAATGTTTAATAAAATTTCTACAGGTGCATTAAGTGATTTAGAAAAAGTTACCAAGCAAGCTCGTGCTATGGTTACTGTTTATGGCTTAAATGATAAAGTAGGTAATATTACCTATTATGACTCATCAGGAAACGATTCTTTCGTAAAACCATATAGTGATGATACTGCTAAAACGATTGATGAAGAAATCTCTAAAATGATCGAATTTCAGTACCAAAGAGCTATTGATCTTTTAAGTGAACACAAAGATAAACTTAGCCAACTTGCTGAGTTACTACTTGAAAAAGAAGTAATGTTTAAAGACGATTTAATAAAAGTATTCGGAGAAAGACCTTTTGAAATAAAAGAAAATAAAACTAATCCAACAATAGAAGAATAGTTTTTTATTTGAATGAATTTTTTAAAAAAAATATACAAATCATATAGAAAATCATCTGAAGAAAAGTTAATTAACGAACAGGAAGTTAACTTATCTTTAGATGATTCTTTTGTTCACAATTTTATTAATAAAGGAGGTAAATTTTTATACTGTACATCGATAGATGAAGTATCAAATAATTTAAATAATATTTTACAAGAAAATAATTGGGACGCAATTACATGTGCCGATTTTGATTTATTAAAAATAACAAAAAACACAAACATTAACACATTAAAGCATTCTTCTAAATCTGTTCCTTTCTTTACCCCTTGTGAACATTTAATAGCTAATAACGGCAACATATTATTCTCTTCTAACCAACTAGGAAGTAATAAATTAACATCTCACTCAGATCACTTTATTGTATACGCAACGACGAGTCAATTAGTAAAAAATATGGGCGAAGGCTTAACAGGTATAAAAACACACTTTAGCGGTAACATACCTACCAATATTAGTGCTACAACCAACTACAAAATAGATGTTGAAGATGATAGTTTTTTAAGTTATGGTAATAGTAACTCAAAAAACTTATATTTGCTGCTCTTTGAAGATTTATAAACTATGCGCAACCTTATAACAAGAAGTATTTCTGGACTTGTTTATGCTATAATTTTTATATCCGCTATCCTTTTCTCTAAAGAATCTTACATAGGGTTAATGGCTGTATTTTCAGTAATATGTGTTTTTGAGTTTTCAAAAATACTAAAATCTAAAAATATTATACCTTATATTACCTTAATTGCGTTTATCTATTTATCTACTTTTAAAAACTCGATTCTTTCTTCAGATTATTTGATAGTTTTTTGCTTAACAGGTTTACTAATATTACTCTACTTATTAATTGGCATAAAACCGATAAAGACAGACAGTTTATCAAAAAAAATATTTTTACAAATAATATATTTAATACTTCCTTTTTACTTTTTAATAAAGCTTCCGTTTATTCAAGAGGAATATACCCCTAATATCATCATATATATTATTTTAATGATTTGGACAAATGACAGTTTTGCTTTTATCGTTGGTAAAAACTTTGGTAAACATAAATTATTTGAATCGGTATCTCCAAAAAAAACAATTGAAGGCTTTATTGGCGGATTAGTATTTGCTGTTTTAGCAGGTTTTTTAATTGGCTATTACTCTAATGCTTTTTCAATTGTAAATTGGGTTATTATTGCTGTTATAGTTTCTGTATTTGGTTCTTTGGGTGACTTGGTAGAATCTAAATTTAAAAGACAAGCTAATATTAAAGATAGTGGTACAATTATGCCTGGCCATGGTGGCTTGTTAGATAGGCTTGATAGTTTGTTTTTCCTTGCGCCTTTCGTATATTTGTATATACACTACATAATGTAATTACCTTCTTACCTGATTCTTCTTTATATGATGAATGATTTAGATATACAGTTTAATAAAGCTTATAAAAAAGCTTCTAGTTATAAAGAAAAGCTGCCACCAGATGTCATGCTTAAATTCTATGCATACTACAAACAAGCTGTAAAAGGAGATAAATTTACTTTTAATAGCAATCATGACTTACGAAATGCGTTTAAGTTTAATGCATGGATTCAATTACAAGGTATGACAGAAGATGAAGCCAAACAAGAATACATCAACTTAGTTAATTCAATTATAAAATAATTATCATGAAAAAAATCATTTATTCTTTAGTTTTACTTACTACTTTAGCCAACTTTACTTCTTGTAAATCAGAAGCTAAAAAAGAAACATCAGAAAAAGAAGAAATTAAATTAGAAAACAACGCTCCTTTTTCTTTACAAAATGCTGAAAATGAAATAAACTTTACAGCCTATAAAACAACAGAAAAAGTACCCGTAGGTGGTTCTTTTAAAAAGGTTACAATTACCTCTAATGGTGACGGAGTTACTGCTAAAGAAGCTATTAATAATGCTGAGTTTTCGATACCGGTAAGTAGTCTTTTTACTAAGGATTCTAGTAGAGATTTTAAAATAAAAAAATTCTTTTTTGGAATTATGGATAAAACAGAACTACTTTCTGGAAAACTAGTTTTAGAAAACGATTCTATTGGTTATTCTAATTTAACAATGAACGGAGTTACAAAAAAACTTGATTTTAAATATAGTATTGATGGTAAAGTTTTTACTTTAAAAGGTACTCTTAAAATTACAGATTGGAATGCGGATAAAGCCTTAAGTTCTTTAAACGAAGTATGTAAAGATTTACATAAAGGAGCTGATGGTGTTTCTAAAACTTGGGACGATGTTGCTATTAACATTACCTCTACTTTTAAATAAGAAATATTTATATAGATATAAGAATATAGCCTTAGATATCATCTAAGGCTATATTTTTTTACTCAAGTATCCAATCTAATAAATCATCAACATTTACGATAGACCAACTATGGGGATTTCGATCTCCATTCGCCCTATATCCTTTATTGTTTGTTTCTATTAATGTTACTTTCCTCCAATTATCAGCCACTAACAAATTATTTAATTTTCTGATGCGGTATGCATTGGTCGATTCATAATCAGTTTTACGAACTTCTTTCCACCAACGTTCATCAGGTTCTGTATACAAGCGGAGTTTCGTTTTTTTCAAATTATAAATATTATTAAAATTTGATGTTTTATAAGTAAAAGGAGAAACCTGTTGAATATTATTTAACAACGAATCTTTAGTAAATCGTTCTTCAAAATAACTGACAATCCATTTTGGTTCCGCCAAACGTTCTTCAGAAAAATCTTTGCGCTGAATATCTTTTACAGAACTTTCATACAACCCAAATAAGTCGATAGGAGAATCTACTATAAAAGTTCCTTTAACAGCTACTATTTTATTTTTTAGTAAATAATCAGACAGTGTTAATGCCACATTACCACCTATAGACATACCACCAATATAAATATTATTGGTTTTTAGGTTATTCTTTTTGATGGTTTCAAGAATTAAGGTAGTTAATTTTTCGCTGTCTTCGTTTTCTATCCATAATTTTCTCGCAAAGTTTAACAAAAGTAATGAAACTCCTTTTTCTTTTGCTTTCTGTACAATATTAAACTCTTTTTTTATGTTTTCTGCACTACCTCCTCCTCCAGGAAATAAGATTAATAGTCCTTTTTGTTGCTTTGAAACAAGTAATTCGAATTCATCGGTTTTTATGTTTTCAAACACAACATTAGTCACTTCTTTTTTACAGCTTATTAGTAACTGAAGTATAATGATTAGTATAACTATCTTTTTCATGTTTATTTATTTTAATGAATATTATGCATTCTTCTTTTTATTGGTGATGAAAAAATAATTACCAATATTCCAACAAATACTGTTATTAATCCGAAATTTGCATACACCGAAACGTACGAGAATAATTGCTGAAAAATAATACCTTTTTCTAAAACTATATTACCTGATAAACCAGTAACAAAATGTGTAATTTCTCCAAATAATCCGATTGAAAACACTCCTAAATCACCTTCTGAAACAGTTGTTAGTTTTGCAATTTTACCAGCAAAGAAATGACCATAAAAGTTTGCAGAAAACCATACTCCCATAATAAATGAAACATATTTTATTGGCGATAATTCTGTCATTTTAGACAAGCCTATTGGTGACAAAAATAACTCACCAATAGTTAAGACTAAATAACCAACAACCAAATAAAACATAGGTGTTTTTGCAAATTCATCTACTTGATTTGCCGATATACCAAAAATAACAAAGCCAAGTCCAAGAAATAATAACCCTAATCCGAATTTAATAACCGAATTAGGATTCTTATTTATTTTACTCAAAAATGTCCATAAAATAGAAAACGGAATTGCTAACAAAATTATAAAACCCGAGTTAATACTATTGGTTCCTGCGGCACTAATACCTACTAAATTTACATTTCTATCTGCAAAAAGCGTTAACGAACTACCTGCTTGCTCAAAAATAGCAGCGAATAATGTATATAAAACTGTAAAATACACTGCAACCAATAAACGCTGCTTTTCTGTTTTACTTACTTGTTTTAAAATATAAGTAATGTAAACAATTAGAAATAATGATACTACCCAAACTAAATAATGCTCAAACTGATGAAATCGTATAATTAAAGCAAAAATTGGTACCGATAAAAATGCCGCAATAATAATGGCAGTTCCTTTTTTTAATCTGAAGATTGGTTCATTATACAACTCCTTATTTGTAACCAAACCTTTATCTTTAAAAGTATTATTCTTAAGACCCCTTTGAAACACAAGCAGTCCTAACAACATACCAATTCCGGCTAATACAAAACCATAATGCCAACCATAAGTTTGGGCAAACCATGCACAAGCTAACGGAGCGATTGCGCCACCAATATTTATACCCATATAAAAAATTGTAAATCCTGCATCTCTACGCACATCTCCTTGTTCGTATAAATAACCAACAAACGAAGAAATGTTTGGTTTAAAGAATCCGTTTCCTACAATAATTAAAGCTAATGATCCATAGAAAAAAACAGGCTGCTCAAAAGTTAGCAAAAAATGACCCAAAGCCATTAATGCACCTCCTAACAGAATAGCTTTTCTAAGTCCTAAAATTTTATCAGCTAGAATGCCACCAATCATTGGGGTAACATATACAAGTGACATATATGCAGCGTATACTCCGAATGACATTTCATCTGAATACAATAAATGCTTTGTCATATACAAAACAAGTAGTGCTCGCATTCCGTAAAACGAAAATCGCTCCCACAACTCTGCAAAAAATAAATATAATAATCCTTTTGGATGATCTATAAAACTAGATTTTAATTTAGTTGCTTTCATAAGATAAAATTGTTTTTACAAATTTATCTTTATATAAACTCAGCAAAAGCATTGTAGTAAATTGTATGAAAATATAAAGATTTGTGAGTTTTTGTAATTGATAAAAATAAATTTTAAAACTATATTAACATAAATACTTACAATTATAATAGTTTTACTATTATATTTGCATGTGTAAATATTATATTATGAGAAATTTATTATCTAATATTAAAATTGAAATTCCGTGTGGAATTTACATTAAAGACCCTGAAACATCAGATTTAGGTAAAAGAATTGTAGAATACAGTATAAAGTTAATTGCGGAAATTGGTTTTGAAAATTTCAATTTTAAAAAATTAGGAAAGTTAATTGGCTCTAATGAAAGCTCTATATATAGATATTTTGAAAGTAAACATAAGCTTTTAATTTATTTAACCTCATGGTATTGGGGTTGGGTACAATATCAATTAGTTATAGAAACATATAGTATTAATAACCCAAAAGATAAATTAATAAAAGCTATTAAAATAGTTACTAAAACAACAGAACAAGACAATAATTTCTCACATATAAATGAAGTTTTACTAAACTTAATTGTAATTAATGAGAACTCTAAATCATATTCTACAAAAGAAGTTGATTCTGAAAATAAAGAAGGTTTTTTTAAACTTTATAAAGAAGTTGTAAAACGCTTAGCAGAAATAATTATCAACTATAAAAACTCTTATAAACACCCTTTAACATTAGCCAGTACAGTAATCGAAGGAGCTTTGCATCAGCAATTTGTTAAGCAACATTTTAAATCGTTAACCAATTGCAACGATACAATTTCACCTACTTCTTTTTTTGTTGACCTAACACTAAACACTCTTTTAAATGATAAATAATAATCAACTAACTCCTTGGCAACGTTTTTTAGGTCTTTTAAAATTAGAGCAAAAAGACGTTTTACAAATATCATACTACGCTGTTTTTGATGGTATAGTTGCCTTAACACTTCCATTAGGAATACAAGCTATTATTAATTTATTACAAGGGGCTCAGATTTCAGCATCTTGGGTAGTTCTTATTATTTTAGTTACTTTGGGTGTTGCATTTAGTGGAGTATTAAAGTTAATGCAAATCAGAATTATAGAAACAATACAACAACGTATTTTTACTAGAGCATCTATAGAGCTTAGTTACCGTTTTCCTAAAATAAAAATGAGTGAATTAAGAAATTACTACCCGCCAGAATTAGCAAATCGTTTTTTTGATACACTTACAATACAAAAAGGTATTTCAAAAATTTTAATTGATGTTCCGTCAGCTTTCTTACAAATTATTTTCGCTTTACTTCTATTATCTTTCTATCATCCTTTTTTTATATTATTTGGTGTTTTATTATTACTTCTAATATATATTGTATTTAAATACACTGCTAAAATAGGATTAGAAACAAGTTTAAACGAATCGAAAAATAAATACAAAGTAGCGCATTGGCTTCAAGAAATTGCCCGAACTATAATTAGTTTTAAACTTTCAGGAAAAACAAAGCATGCTTTAGATAAAAGTGATTTATTAGTTGGTGATTATTTAGCATCTAGAGAAAGTCATTTTAAAGTATTAGTTATACAGTATATTCAAATGATTAGCTTTAAGGTAATCATAACTGCAGGTTTACTACTTATGGGTGGTTTTTTAGTTTTAAATCAGCAAATGAATATTGGGCAGTTTGTTGCTGCTGAAATAATTATACTGTTAGTAATTGCATCTGTAGAAAAATTGATTCTTGGTTTAGAATCATTTTATGATGTTCTTACTTCAATTGAAAAATTAGGTCAGGTAATAGACAAACCAATTGAAAGTCAAAATGGTAGTAAAGTTAATACTAACGGCCCTTTTGAAATTGAAGTTCAAAACCTTTCTTTTAATGTTGGTGCAAAAGAATATGCTATTTTAAATGATATATCATTTGATATTAATCCTAGAGATAGAATTTTAATACAAGGCGAAAGTGGCTCGGGAAAATCTAGTTTAATTCACTTAATATGTGGACTAATACAACCTACATCAGGAAACATATACATTAACAACCTATCACTAGAAAGTATACAAATTAATGACTATAGAGCTAACTTAGGCTTATCACTCTCTGAAGAAACCCCTTTTAAAGGAACCATAAGAGAAAATGTTACTTTTGGTAATCTTTTAATTACTGATGATGAAATTTATTCGATATTTAACATTGTAGGTTTAACAGATTTTTTAAAGCATCAACCCAATGGTTTAGATACTTATTTAAAACCAGAAGGAAAACTTATTGGTTATACCGTTTCTAAAAAAATCATTTTAGCTAGAGCTATTATTAAAAAACCAAAACTTTTAATACTTGAAGACCCTTTAGATCAATTAGAAAAACATGAGGGAAGAAAAATTATCGATTTTATTACAAACCCTTCACAACCGTGGAGTTTGATTATTGTAAGTAGTAATGATAATTGGAAAGAAAAGTGTAACAAGCAAATTACTCTTAAAAAAGGAGTTATTGTTAATAATTAAAAAAGAAACAATGCTTAATATATCTAACAATTCAGTTTCTGATCAAATAGATTTATCAAATTTTAAATCAGGTAAAAAAATATTTAAAAAAGAATATCATAAATCATTTCGAAAATTTTTATTTTTCTTTTTAATAGTACTAATTATTACCTTGTTTTTACCTTGGACACAAAATGTAACTAGTACAGGGAATGTAACCACTTTAAAACCAAATCAAAGGCCACAAACTTTGCAATCTCAAATACCTGGTCGTATAGAAGAGTGGTTTATACAGGAAGGTGATTTTGTAAAAAAAGGAGATACAATTTTAAGAATTTCAGAAATTAAAAGTAATTATTTCGATACAAAATTAGCAGAAAGAACAGATAATCAATTAAACTCAAAAAATCTTTCAGGCAAATCTTATAATAATAAAATAGCAGCCTTAAAAAGACAAATTTATGCTTTAAAAAACGAAAGAGAATTAAAATTACAACAAGCTAAAAATAAATTAGAACAGGCTTATTTGAAGGTTAAAAGCGATAGTATAGATTTAGAAACTATTATAATTACACAAGGTATTGCTAAGACTCAATATGATAGAACTTTAACATTACAAGAAGAAGGTTTAAAAGCAGTAAAAGATGTAGAGCAAAAAAAAGCTAAGCTTCAAGAATATTCAGCAAAAGTGATATCTCAAAGAAATAAATTTTTAACATCAAAAAATAATATTATTAACGCATCTCTTGCCATTTCAAGCGTTAAAGCTTCTTATATGGATAAACTTTCTAAGACTGAAAGTAGTTTATACTCTGCTGAGTCTGGAGCTTATGAAACAGCTATACAGGTTTCTAAGCTAGAAACAAACCTAGCTAATTACAACAAAAGAAATTCTTTATTATATGTTACGGCGCCACAGGATGGATACATAAACAAAGCTATAAAATCTGGTATTGGTGAAACATTTAAGGAAGGTGAACAATTAGTTAATATTATGCCTGCTGATTATGACTTCGCAGTAGAAATGTATATAAAACCTATTGATTTACCTTTGATACACATTAATGAGAAAGTTCGGGTTCAGTTTGATGGTTGGCCTGCAATAGTTTTTAGTGGATGGCCTAACATGTCTACCGGAACGTATGAAGCAAAAATAATTGCTATCGAAAATTTTATTAGTAATAATGGTAAATATCGAGTTTTAATAACTCCTAACAATGAACTAGAGCCTTGGCCAAAAGCAATTAGAATAGGTTCTGGTGTAAAGACAATTGCACTATTAGAAAATGTGCCAATTTGGTATGAATTGTGGAGACAAATTAATAGTTTTCCACCTAATTTTTACCAACCAGAAGACAATAAAAACAGCTCTAACAAGAAGAAATGATGAAAAAATTATCCTTTCTATGCCTATTTATTAGCTTTATTTCTTTTTCTCAAAATAAATCAATAAACATACTTTCTTTAGAAGAAAGTTTAGGCTACATAAAAAAACACCATCCTATTTTAAAACAGGCAAAGCTTATTAACAATAAAAATGAAGCCAAACTAATGAAAGCTCGTGGTGCGTTTGATCCAAAAATAGACATTGACTATGACAGAAAAGAGTTTAAAGACACCGATTACTACAAAAAATTAACATCAACCTTTAAAATACCAACTTGGTACGGTATTGAATTAAAAGCTAGTTATGAAAATAATTCTGGGCAATTTTTAAATCCACAATTTAAAACCCCTAAAAATGGTTTGTACAATGTTGGTGTTGCTATTCCGTTAGCTAAAAACTTATTTATTAATAAACGAATGGCTACCTTAAAACAAGCTAAATTATACACTAAACAAGGTAAATTAGAACAAAAATTACTTATAAATACCATTTTATTTAATGCTATTGAATCTTATTTAAACTGGACTCAGTATTACCAGCAATATGTAATATATAAAGATTATCATACCAATGCACAGGTTAGATTAAAAAATGTAATTACAAGTTTTAATGCTGGTGACAAAGCTGCTGTAGATACTTTAGAGGCTAGCATTAATTTAAAAAGCAGAAAATTAGATTTAGAGAAAGCAAACATTAAATACATAAAATCGAAGTTAGAGTTTTCTAATTATTTATGGATTGATGCCAACATTCCGATGGAGCTAAAAGACCAAATGATTCCCGACACAACTACTTTTTCGAAGATGGATGTACTTTTAAAATCGACAGCAAATGCTATTGTTCAGAATAATTTAAATGATCATCCTAAAGTAAAGTTATTAGAATTAAAGAGAAGAAACCTAGAAATTAACAAACAATTAAAAGTAAATAATTTGTTACCAAAAATTGATTTTCAATATAACTTGTTAAGCTCTAAAGTAAATAATTTTGATTCTTTTAATGTATCTAATTACAAAAACTCACTGCAAATTAGTGTTCCTTTATTTTTAAGAAAATCTCGTGGAGAATTAAAATTAGCAAAACTTAAATTACAAGATTTAAATTTTGAAATATCAACCACAAAAATAACTTTACAAAATAAAATAAACGCTACAAGACAACAAATAGTTTCGTATGAAAAACAAAAGAGTATATTAGAAAATTTAGTTAGTGGTTATCAAAAAATTGTGAAAAGCGAAGAACGAAAATTTTCATTAGGTGAAAGTTCACTGTTTCTAATTAATTACCGAGAAGTAAAATTAATTGAAAGCAATTTAAAAGAAGTAAAAAACAACTATGAATATGCTAAATCAAAAAGTACACTTATTCAATTACTAGGGCAGTTAAATACGTTATAGTTATACTTTATACTCCTGTAACAAAGCTTCATCAATAAAAATATGTTCAGGTAAAATTCTTAAACGATATTTACTTTCACCAATAAATGTAATTAAATCTTTGCGCTCTAATCGATCATTTTCTTCTAACCGAAGTATCGAGTTTATATTATCAACAATTCTCGTTAAATAAGTTTGACTCTTAATTTCTCCTCCCGAATTTACCAAAATTGATTGATTTGTAGCTTCGGCAAACTTTCGGCGATAAGCAAAATTTAATAAGTTTTTATATTGTGTTGTTTTAGAACCAAAATCGATTTTTTCTTCATAAATACCTTTAGATGGTACACTTAATTCAATTAAAGACCAATCTAAAAATTTAATTCGAATTTCATTTGGCTTTGGCGTATGTGCTAATTGAATTACCCAACTTGTTGCCAACACCAAAAAGACAGAAACTAAAGAGGTTTTGGCAATAATACGAATCATAAGATTTACAAAATCGTTATCTAAACCAACAAATACATCGTACAACTGAGATAAAAACAACAATGAAATTACAACTACTGAAATAGTAGCCACCAACTTTAAATCTCGATACATAAAGGTTCTAAAAAAAGAAATTCCCATTAAATAACACAAAAAAGTAGTTAGCAAAACATCCGGAATTGCTGCTATTTTTACTCCGTAATAAACCTCATTACCTACAAAAAAAGATAATAACATTGTTAGTGAAGCTACCGCTAAGATTATAACGCCTATAATTTTTACATTCTTTTCATTCTGATAAATAAATTTTGGCGCATCGTGCACATAATACAAAGCCAACAACCAAAATAAATTATTAATGGTAGATAAAATATTTACTCCTATTTGATAACTGCTTGTTCCTGTATAGCTAAAATAGCCCGCAACATAAGCCCAAATACCAGAAATTACCCAAACTAACATTCCAAAACTTAAATACAACAAGCCTTTATCTACACGCTTTATTGTGTTTCCTTCTTCTAATACTTGTTTAAATCTATTTCTAATATTATAATAAATTGCTAACAGTAATATTGCACCAATAAAGGAAATAAAAATATGTGATACGTTATGAAATTGGGTAACTTCAGCCATATTATTTCAAAATTTTCGAAATCAAATCTTGTTTCGCTTTTTCATCATCACCAAACAACCAACGCAACGTATTATCTTCCCAAATTTCATGGTATTGCTTTTCGTTGATAACATTTCTATCAATAGCCAAATCTAATAACTTACCTGGATATGAAGATTGTGCATCGCTCTCCATCTCTCCTAACGGATACGGATCATCTAAGCCCATTATTACTTGGTTAGACCCTTGTCTGTCAATCATTAATTTTAAAGAATCAGTATCATGTACCAAGGTATCAAAAAAGATATTTGGATGCCCAACTGCTTTTCTAGGATGCGTTTTTCCTTCAAATAGATCAGGTCTACCATCAAATCCTTGAATACGTCGTCCTAAATTCATTTGTGCCAATTGACCTCCGTGTGCAAAACAAGTTCTGATATTAGGAAAACGTTCTTGCATACCGTTTAAGGTGTAAAAATGATACGCGTCACCACATTGTGCTAACATCCAAATTAAATGAAAACGCCAATTGGTGTTTTCTAACTTTATCATTTTATCTCCGTCATACGGATGAATTTCAATGGCCAATTTATATTTATCTGCCAATTCGAAAATAGCATCATTTTCCTTATCAAAAACACAACGCCATTGCCCAATAGAATCCATAAAATGTGTTGGCAAACACAATACTGTTAATCCTAGCTCTTCTACACAACGCTCCATTTCCCACAAAGCTCCTTGAATAAAGCCAGGATGCACCACAAAACCACAAGTAAATTTACCTGGATGATCGTGCTGTACTTTTGCATTAAAATCATTCTGAAAACGCAAAGCCTTTTTCATTTCCTCTAAACGCAAACCATTTCCATACAGTTGAGACAAATTTAAAACTACTGCATGATCTAGCTTGTTTTTTTCCATCCAACGTAGTTTCTCATCTAAGAAAAAACTAGAATCTGTTACAGGTCGCTTCCAACCTTTTTGTAACATATGTTTACGCTCATCATCTACCCAAAAAATTTCTTTTTCCCTCATAAAAGCGGGAATCTGCTCTGGGTATGGTAATAAATGTGAATGTCCGTTTATACGTAGCTTTCTTTTTGTCATCTTTCTGAATTAATTTCAGTGTTATGATGTCATTTCAAAGGAAGTTTTTCACTTTATGTTGCAATCTAATTATCAATAAAAAGATTACTTCATTCCTTATAATAACAATAGTATTTTATTTAATCTTCTTTGGCGCTTCCATTACTGTTCCGCAATTAGAACAAGTACATTTCTGTTTATCAGAATAATATGTATCGAAAATAATAGGCATATCTGTTTCGATATTATCTAATGCAAATTCTTCTCTGTAAAGCTGATTTCCACAGTTTTCACAATACCATTCTAACGCATCTAACATTCCTTCCGAACGCGGATATTCAATTACCAAACCAACCGTATTTTCTTTACGTTGCGGCGAATGCGGCACTTTTCCTGGCAATAAATAAATATCACCTTCATTAATTTCAACATCAATCATTTTACCGTTACTGTCAATGATTTTTAAAATCATATCTCCTTCAACCTGATAGAAAAATTCAGGTGTTTCATTATAATGGTAATCTTTTCTATTATTTGGACCACCAACAACCATAACAATATACTCACCGTTATCCCAAACTTGTTTGTTACCAACTGGTGGCTTTAATAAATGACGGTTTTCATCAATCCACTTTTTAAAATTTAAAGGCTGTACTAAACTCATATTTCTATTTTTTTTGGCGTTCCCTAAAGGTCAGGCTTTCTGCTGTATCTTTTTATGTATTCTCGATACATTTTATTTTTTGTTATCACTTCAAAATAAAACATTCGAATTGACATAAAAAGGATGCCGCTGCAATCCCTAACGCGAAATTTGGTTTCTAAATTACAAACTTATTATCTCTTTATAAATAATCCTCCTATTCGCATTTATAACAAACCTCTATAAACAAGTTTAGCCCTGATTGAGTGGTTTATTTGAGCTCTTTTTTGCTATCTGTTCGAGTAAATTTGTGAAGTATGAACAAATTTGTATCGAGAACAGCTGCAAAAAAAGCGAGTAGCGAAAGCAGGAAATAGCTGCTAAAAAAATTATAAACTCTTTGTTCTACCACCATCAACCGGAACGTTAATTCCGTTAATAAAACTTGCTTTTTCACTTGCTAAGAATACAATTACATTGGCAATTTCTTCTGGCTTTGCAAAACGTTTTGCTGGTGAAGCATTCTTCATGTTTTCTGAAACCACCTCGACAGACATTCCTGTTTTTGCTGCTTTATTATTTATAATTTCTTTTAAACGCTCTGTTCCTGTTGCACCTGGCAACACGTTATTTACAGTGATATTAAACTGTCCCAGTTCGTTTGCCAATGTTTTAGACCAGCTGGCAACGGCACCACGAATGGTGTTTGAAACTCCCAAGCCATCTAAAGGCTGTTTTACCGAGGTAGAAATTACGTTAATAACCCTACCAAAACCTTCTTCTTTCATAAATGGCACCAAGGCTTGTACTAATACATGATTGCACTTTAAATGTTGAGTAAATGCACGTTCAAACTCATCTAATTGTGCATTAAATACCGGTCCTCCTGCTGGGCCACCTGTATTGTTTACCAAAATGTGAAAATTTAAATCACTTGCATCAATTTTTTCTTTTAATTCTGATGGATTCGAAAAATCGGCAACAATATAATTATGTTGCTGATTGTTATTGGGTAATTCTGCTAAAACAGCTTTCAATTTCTCTTCGTTACGAGCAATCAACGTTATGTTTACACCTTCTGATGCCAACCCAATTGCCGATGCTTTTCCTATTCCTTGCGTACTTCCACAAACCAAGGCGTTTTTATTCTGTATGTTTAAATTCATAATTTATAGATGAAAGAAAAAAATATTAGAAGAAAGACTTTTACATTTTTTCTCTTGATTCTTTTCTCTTGGTTCTTATTAATTTTCTAAAATCATTTGTTTAATCTTAACCGCTTTTTCGAAGTGATCTAACTCATGAGTTTCAATCCACCATTCTGCAACTTCCATTAATAATTTAGGATTGTCGTTTTTATTTTTGAAAAACGCATAAAAAGACAACCCTACATTGGTTCCTTTTTTTGCAATTTTCTCATCACAAACAGCAATTATTTTTTGTTGTATTTCTTTATTCATAACTAATACAAACATTTTTAGGCTCAGTAAAAAAACGCAAGGCTTCGAAACCACCTTCGCGCCCTACTCCGCTTTCTTTTTGTCCGCCAAAAGGCGTTCTTAAATCTCGTAACAACCATGTATTTACCCAAACAATTCCTGCATGAACTTGTTTAGAAATTTGCATGGTTCTGTTTAAGTTATTTGTCCATATCGTTGCAGAGAGTCCGTATTTAACATCATTTGCCAATTGCAAAGCTTCTGCATCTGTTTTAAAAGGCATTATAGTGACAACTGGCCCAAAAATTTCTTCTTGATTCAACCTACATTTATTATCTGTTACTTCAATTATTGTAGGCTGTAAATAATAACCATTTCTAGAACTCTTGACAGTGACTCTGTCACCTCCAAAAAGGATTTTCCCGCCTTCTTGCTCGGCGATATCAATATATGATTTTACTTTTTCTAAATGTTGTTTAGAAACTAATGCGCCTATATTTGTATCTACTTCGGATGGATTCCCAACTTTTAATTCGGATACTTTCTGAATAAAATCTTTTTTAAATTTCTCGTAGATTTTATCCTCTACAAAAATTCTACTTCCACATAAACAAATTTGTCCTTGATTCGCAAATGATGAACGAACAGTAGTAGCTAACATCTTTTCGTAATCGCAATCTGCAAAAATTAAATTCGGATTCTTACCTCCTAGTTCTAATGATAGTTTCTTAAACATTGGTGCCGCCACTCGTGCAATATGCGCTCCTGTAGCTGTACCGCCTGTAAAAGAAATTGCTTTTATATTCGGGTGTTCTACAATTGCTTGGCCTGCGGTGGTTCCTAATCCGTGAACAACATTTAAAACACCTTTCGGGAGGCCTGCTTCTGTACAAATTTCACCCAATAAATAAGCAGTCATTGGTGTTACTTCACTTGGTTTTGCAACAACACAATTACCTGCAGCAATTGCCGGAGCAATTTTCCAAGTAAATAAATATAACGGTAAATTCCACGGAGAAATACAACCTACTACTCCGATTGGCTGACGCATTGTAAAATTCATAGCATTTAAACCAACACTTTCATGTGCTTCTGATGAAAATTGTGTGATTGCATTTGCAAAAAACTGGAAATTACTTGATGCTCTCGGAATATCTATCTGAGTAGCTAAGCTTACTGGCTTTCCGTTATCTTTAGATTCTGCTGCTGCTAAAAAAGTTAACTTCTCTTTTATCAATGTTGCAATCTTTAATAAGATGCTACTTCTCTCGTCTAAAGATGTATTTGACCAACTAGCAAAAGCATCTGCTGCTGCTTTGTAAGCCAACTCAACATCTTCTTTGGTTGAATTCGGAATTTGAGAATATACTTCTCCATTTGATGGATTGTAATTATCAATCCATCTGTCAGCAACAGGAAATATGAGTTTACCGTTTATGTAGTTTTTAATCTTCATTATTGTTTCTTGTACGCAGTAACTTTAATCTCTACTACTAAATCTGGGTGCGGTAATTGATGCACAGCAACAGTTGTTCTTGTAGGCCCTGTTTCTTTCTCAAAAAACTCTCCATAAGCTTTGTTGTAACCTGCAAAATCATTCATGTTTACTAAAAATGATGTTACATCAACCACATCTTTAATACTCGCTCCAACAGTTTGTAATGTTTTATCTATATTTTTTAAAACTTCGCGTGTTTGAATTTCAGCATCTAGCTTTTTTGTGTTCATTTCATCAATCAACTCAACTCCTGCTATCGTGTTGTCTGATCGTCTTGAACTTGTTCCTGAAACAAAAATAAAATCTCCCACTACTTTTACATGTGGGTATGCGCCTCTTGGTGTTACTTTTTTTTCCATACTTTATATTTTATCTGCTCGAACGCGGTAAATACTTCCTTTTTACATTTTTTTTATAAAAAATTATCCACTGTAATTGAAGTGGCATTTTTTTATTCTTCTGATAACTCCAACAACTTAAGTGTTGTTCTTAAATTACGTGTTGTAGCTATGACTTTTAATTTTTTTTCAAAGAGGTTATTTGTAAATTTTGTTTTACCCAAACCAGAAGGACAGTATAAATACACAATATCATTATCAATTTTATATAAATCTTCAACTAAGTTTTTAAATTCAAGGATAGTTTCTTTTGTTTTTTTATCTAAAAATGTAAAAGCTACTATTTTTTCATTTTCAACTGAAAAAGGATAATTTTTAATCGTTCTTTTCCATTCAGAAATTGTTCTTGCTATTACAGGAACATCGTAACCGAACTCATCAAAAATTCCGCTTTTTATTTTTTTACAGATTGTTATTTTATTTTCATGAGATTCTAAAATAATATTACCGCTTTGAATATATGTTTGCACATTTTGAAAATGTAAATCGTTTAATAATTGACGTAAATCTATCATTGGGAGTTTATTTCTTCCCGACACATTTATTCCGCGTAGTAAAACAATATACTTCTTCATTTTTATAAAACTGAACTATTTTTACCTTTTCATGGTGTGATTATGAAATAAATTCAGAATCACATTTTTTACAATCCTGCTATTTTATCTTCTTTTAAAATCTCTTGAGTTTCTTGTTTCACTTTATTTAATATTATTCTTAATTCTTCTTTACTCATATTTAAATGTGTATGAACTTCATCATCGGCAATTAAGTTTAATAAAGCTTTATCTTGAGCCCTACCTTTTTTCATAGCTTCATGATAACTAATATTTTCATTAAAGGTTACCAGTGAATATTTAGAAAAATATTGATTAGGAAAATTTCTCTCTAAATCCTTTTCTATTTTTTGTTTTTCTTTAAATAACGGATTTGCTACATGATCTTTCATTTCATGAAAATTATCAATCGCTAAATCGGCTATGGCATCTGTATCCAGTTTTCTTGCTTTTTCGTAACTTTTAAAAACTGTTTGCCAATCACCCGTTTCTTTACTATTTTCTAAACTATTTAATATCGAATCAAAAACCGTAACGTCTTCAAAAGAAGCATTCATTCCTTGTCCGTAAAAAGGTACAATTGCATGCGCTGCATCTCCCATTAAAAGTGTTTTATTCTTATAACCCCATGGTGAACATTTTACAGTTCCTAACGCTCCTGTAGGGTTGTTTAAAAACTCATCTTTTATACTTGGTATTAAGGCTAAAGCATCTGCAAATTGCTCTTTAAAAAAAGTGGTAATTTTCTCTTCAGATGTTAAATTATTAAAATTATATTCTCCTTCATTATAGCTTAAAAATAATGTTACGGTAAAGCTTCCATCTATATTTGGCAAAGCAATTAACATATACTCACCACGAGGCCAAATATGTAAATGATCTTTACTTATTTGATGTTTTCCCACTTTATCTGCAGGTATTTCTAATTCTTTATATCCGTGAGATAGATAATTTTGAGAATAGCTAAATAAAAATTTACGCTCTAAGTAGTAGTTTTTTCTTAAAATTGAGCCAGCTCCGTCAGCACCAAAAATCACATCTGAATTTACAGAAAACTCTTCATTCGTAATATAATCTTTAAAAGATGCAGTTGTTGTTTCAATATTAACGGATGTACATTTTTTATTAAAATGAATCGTTACATTTTTATGCTTTTCTGCTTCTGTTAGCAAAATACTATTTAAATCACCACGAGAAATTGAATTGATATACTCTCCTTCTCTTCCTGAATAATTAGATTCAAAGGTATTTCCTTCTGTATCGTGTATTAATCGACCATACATCGGAATGCTTATTTCTTTAGCTTTTTCTTCTACTCCACACAAACGAAGTGCTTTAATGCCGCGATCAGACAAAGCCAAATTAATAGATCTTCCTGCAGAAATATCTGTAGTTCTTAAATCTGGTCTACTTTCATAAACGGTAACTTTAAAGCCTCTTTGTGCTAAGCGTAAAGCTAATAAACTTCCGCATAAACCAGCTCCGATTATTAGTATGTTATCTTTTTTATTCATTTTTAGGTAGACTTCTAAAGACGGTTAGTTTTATTATCAAATGGATTTAGAGTAAATCTTTTAGTTTAGAAACCATTTGGTAAACATCTTGAAAGCTATTGTACATTGGTGTTGGTGCACAACGAATAACATCTGGTTCTCTCCAATCTGTAATAATATTATTTTCTATTAGTTTTTCATGTAAATGCTTATCGGCATTTTTTACTTGAATACTTAATTGACAACCTCGCTCTTTTGGGTTGCTAGGTGTAATAATTTTAATATCTTCAGAGTTTATTTGGTTTATTAAAAACTCAAAATAACCTGTTAGTTTTTCTGATTTTTCACGTAACGCCGTCATACCAACTTTAGCAAACATATCTAATGAAGCTTTTATTGGTGCCATAGATAATACTGGCGGGCAACTTAACTGCCAACCTTCTGCTCCTGGCATAACATCAAAAGGCAAACGCATATTAAAACGTGTTTCTTTATTATGATTCCACCAACCTGCAAAACGAGGAAGTTCTTTATTATGAGCATGTTTTTCATGAACAAACATACCGCTTAAACTTCCTGGACCTGAGTTTAAGTATTTATAGGTACACCAAGCTGCAAAATCTACCCCTGAATCGTGCAAATTTGGTGATATATTTCCTGCCCCATGTGCTAAGTCGATTCCAACCATACAGTTTTTACTATGACCTATTTCAGCAATTCGCTTTAAATCTAAATATTGACCTGTATAATAGTTTACACCTCCTATTAGTAATAATGCTATTTCATCTCCTTGTTTTGAAACAATAGCTTCTAAGTCTTCTATATTTAGTAAATCTTCTCCATCTCTAGGTTTCCATTCTATTAAATCTTCTTCTGAAAATCCATGAAATTTTAATTGCGACTGAACTGCATACCTATCTGATGGAAAAGCATCTGACTCTATTACAATTTTATACTTCTTTTTTGTAGGTTGATAAAAAGAAACCATTAATAAATGTAGGTTTGTAGTTAAAGTATTTGCTACTACAACCTCAATTGGTTTAGCTCCTACAACATCTGCCATTTTATCAGTTAAAATCTCATGATATTTTACCCAAGGATTGTTTCCATGAAAATGTCCTTCTACACCATAATTTGCCCAATCATTTAATTCGTTTTGAACATGTTGTTGTGCTGATTTTGGCTGTAACCCTAAAGAATTTCCTGTAAAATACAACCAATCGTTGCCATTTTTATCTTTTGGAATATGAAATTCATCTCTTAAATAAGATAGTTTATCTTCTTTATCTTGCTTTTGTGCGTACTCTAATGTATTGTTATATGTCATTATTAAAACTAAAAAATGATTGTTTTCAAATATAAAACAATCATTTTTTAGATAATAATATTTACTAAAGAGATTAATATAAAACTCTAAATTTTATTGTTCCTTCTATTTCACGAAGTTTAGCAATTACTTCTTCATTATATTCTTTATCAACATCTGTAATAACATATCCTACTTTAGAATCAGTTGATAAATACTGTCCTGTAATATTTAACTCGTACTTGGCTAATTCTTTATTAATTTTTGCCATAACACCAGAAACGTTTTTATGAATATGTAAAAAACGATGTGCATTGGTTTGGCGCGGTAATCTAATATTCGGAAAATTAACAGCATCTACAGTATCACCAGAATTAATATATGCCATGATTTTACTTGGTACAAAGTCTGCAATATCTCTTTGTGCTTCTTCTGTACTTCCACCAACATGTGGTGTTAGAATAACATTGTTCAACCCTTTTAATTCAGTTAAAAACTCACCATTTTTAGCAGGTTCTTCCGGATATACATCTACTGCACAACCTGCTATTTTACCTGATTTTAATCCATCAACCAAAGCTTTAATATCTACAACAAAACCTCTAGAAAGATTTACAAAATGAACTCCGTCTTTCATTTGAGAAATTTCTTCTTTCCCTATATAATTTTTATTAGCAGCATTATCATCAACATGTAAAGTAACTACATCAGAAATATTTAACAACTCTTTTAACGTTGCTACCTTAGTTGCATTACCTAAAGCTAACTTATCTTCTACATCGTAATAATATACGTACATTCCCAGAGCTTCTGCTAAGACTGATAATTGTTTACCGATGTTTCCGTAACCAACAATTCCTAAATTTTTACCACGAACCTCTCTTGATCCTTGTGCTGTTTTATTCCATTGTCCGTTATGCAACTCGGTACTGCGTTGAAAAACACTACGCATAAGCATAATAATTTCTCCGATTGCTAGCTCAACCACAGAACGCGTATTACTGTATGGCGCATTAAAAACTACGACTCCATTTTCTTTACAAGCTTCTAAATCGATTTGTTTCGTACCGATACAAAAAGCTGAAACAACCATTAATTTTTCGGCAGCTTTAATTACTTTTTTCGTGACTTGTGTTTTAGAACGAATTCCTAAAACATGCACATCTTTAAGTTTTGCAATTAACTCATCTTCTGATAAGCTTTTAGAAACTGTTTCTACAGAAAAACCGTCTCCAGACA
Organism: uncultured Tenacibaculum sp.; assembly: GCA_964021635.1. GTDB lineage: Bacteria > Bacteroidota > Bacteroidia > Flavobacteriales > Flavobacteriaceae > Polaribacter. The sequence continues at coordinate 19,133 of CAXHZZ010000010.1, read as the reverse complement.
ACTTTGTAAATGCATCTTGATGTACGTTTTCTAATAATAAAATCTTAATTCTGTTCTTTGGATATGATATATTTCTTGGCAAATCGTTTAGGTATAAAAATTCGTCTAAATTAGGTGTAATATGATCGGCATTGGCAACTGTTTTTTCTCTAGATACATTTTCGGTGTATGCAAAAAAAGTATCTGCAACACCTGCTTTTTTTGTTACAGCATCACTGTAACCATCGCCAATTACTTGTATCTCTCCTGGTAAACTTAAGTTTTGTAGGCACTCAATTTTTCCATCGTGTTTGGAAAGCGGATTCTTTGCATCAAACCCAATAATAAAATCGTTTTTATCAAATTTAAAAGTATTTGCAAAAACTCTTTCTGAAGGAATATTATATGCTGCAACTATAGGGTCTATAAACTCTTTAAATCCGGCAGAAATAACATAAATATCATCAGAAAATTTTTCGAAAAACTCTTTATTGCTTTCAATAGAACGCGAAACCTTTTGTTTTAATTCTTTTATTAAAATAGGTAAATCTGTTTTTTTAGCATTTAGTAACTTAATACGTTTTTCTAAAGATTCAGGAAAGGAGATTTCTCCATCAATACCCTGATTGGTAATTTCTACTATTTTATTAATAATATTCGTTTTTTTAGGATTTCCTACTAAAGTGATTTCAGCTAAAATATCTAACGCTTCTACTCGTGTAAGTGTACTATCGAAATCGAAAACAAAACTTCTTTTTGGTGCCATTGTGTTGAATTACTAGTAAGTAACCAAAAATACAAATGATATTAAAAAAGAAGCTGATTATGAAAGAAGATTTTTATTTTTTATCAACATTAATTTAAACGATTGATAAAAGCAACCACCAAACTATGGGAATTGATTCTACTAAAAACGAGCTGTAATATTTAGATTTTTTTTCTGATGATCTCATCAACAATATTAAAACAGTCATAAAAATCAATAAAAAAACAGTTCTAAAACTAGCATTTGGCGCTACCATAAACTCCAATATGAGGCAAAGAACTAATAATATATATCCGAGTTTTTTTGTTTTTTCTATTCCTATTTTTTTGGGTATTGTTTGTAGTGAAACAGCGTCATATTTCACATCTCTAATATCAAAAGGTAAAATTAAAATCATTGTTAATAAAAAACGCTGTATGATAGTTATATAAAATTGATTTGATAAATCAACATTTGCATCATAAACTGGCAAAAACACAGTTGATCCCGCCCACACAAAAGCAACTATTATAATTTTTAAATACCCAATACTTCTTAAATTTTTTTGAAATCCACTAAAAAAAGGAATTGCATACAAAAAAGTTAAAAGTCCGAAAGGCATAAAAACAAGCAATGTTTTTATATTTAATTTGATAGCATAAAAACACATCAGCAAAAAACAAATCAAAGAAAATATTTGAATTATTTTTAAATGTGTCGTTAAACTTCTGTGGTGTAATTTGGCAACCCCTGCATATTTAACAAAGTTATACCCAGTAATTGTTCCGAAGAAAAGAAAATAATCTAACGATTCATTATAAGTTAACCCAAAATATAATTCAGTAACCTTAACAAAAGCACACACAGCCAAAGCCACATGAATACTAGCATTTATATAAAAATCAAGCACTTGTTTTAAACTCCTCATTACACAAAAATAGTTTTTATGTTTATAACCCTTTAATTTAGTTAATAAAATATCAGTTTAAAAATAAAAACATACTATAAAAAATATTCAATTTCATTATTTTTGAACCACTAAACACAAACAACACAGAATGAACACAAATTCATTTCAACTAAGACATATTGGTCCACGTGAAGCGGATCAAGAGCAAATGTTAAAAACAATCAAAGCAGATAGCTTAGATCGATTAATTTATGAAACTATTCCTGATGATATTCGTCTTAAAAGCGGATTAGATTTAGCACCTGCAATGAGCGAATATGACTATTTAAATCATATTAATGAGCTTGGTGCTAAAAATAAAGTTTTTAAAAGCTACATCGGTTTAGGATACCACGAAGCAATTGTACCAAGTGTTATTCAACGTAATATATTAGAAAACCCGGGTTGGTACACTGCTTACACACCTTACCAAGCAGAAATTGCACAAGGACGTTTAGAAGCGTTGTTAAATTACCAAACAATGGTTTGTGATTTAACAGGAATGGAATTAGCAAATGCTTCTTTATTAGATGAAGGAACTGCTGCTGCCGAAGCAATGGCTTTATTATTTGATGTACGTGAACGTGCACAAAAAAAAGCTGGTGTTAACAAATTCTTTATTTCTGAAGAAATTTTACCACAAACATTATCTGTTTTACAAACACGTGCTATTCCTATAGGAATTGAGTTAGTGATTGGAAATCATGAAGAATTTGATTTTTCTGAAGATTTTTTCGGAGCTATTATTCAATACCCAGGAAAACACGGTGAAGTATTTGACTACACTGCATTTGTTGCCAACTGTAACGAAAAAAATATAAAAGTAGCTGTTGCTGCGGACATTTTATCTTTAGCAAAATTAAAAGCTCCTGGTGAATTTGGCGCTGCAGTTGTGGTTGGAACCACACAGCGTTTCGGAATTCCGTTAGGTTACGGCGGACCTCACGCTGGTTATTTTGCTACGAAAGAAGCTTACAAACGCAGCCTTCCTGGTCGTGTAATTGGTGTTACTAAAGATGTTGATGGTGGTCGTGCTTTACGTATGGCTTTACAAACTCGCGAACAACATATTAAGCGCGAAAAAGCAACTTCAAATATCTGTACAGCACAAGTTTTACTAGCTGTTATGGCTGGTATGTATGCTGTATATCACGGAAAAGACGGAATACAGTATATTGCTGATAAAGTACACGCTACTGCAAATACTTTAGCTGACGCCTTAGAAAGTTTAGGTTTTAAACAAAAAAACAAATCATATTTCGATACTATTTTAATTGAAGTTGAAGCTAATAAATTACGTCCAATTGCCGAGGCAAACGGAATTAACTTTAACTATATCGATAACAATCATATTTCAATTTCTGTTAACGAAACTGTTAGCTTGAAAGAGATAAATGCTATTGTTGATTGTTTTGAACAAGCCTTCAATATTCAAGATATTACAGTAACTGAATTTATTTCTTCGGATGTAATTACAGAAAATGTAAAAAGAAACACTTCGTTTTTAGACAACGAAATATTTAACACGTATCAATCAGAAACTGAAATGATGCGTTATATTAAAAAACTAGAGCGTAAAGATTTAGCTTTAAATCATTCTATGATTTCTTTAGGATCATGTACGATGAAACTAAATGCAGCTTCTGAAATGCTACCTTTAAGCAATCCTCAATGGGGAAATATTCACCCTTTTGTACCATTAAATCAAGCAAAAGGATATCAAACAGTTTTAAAAAACCTTGAACATCAATTAAATGTAATTACTGGTTTTGCAGGCACTTCTTTACAACCAAACTCTGGTGCACAAGGAGAATTTGCTGGGTTAATGGTTATTCGTGCTTACCATAAATCTAATAACGATTCACATAGAAACATTTGTTTAATTCCGGCTTCTGCTCACGGTACAAATCCTGCGTCAGCAGTAATGGCTGGTATGAAAGTGGTTGTTACTAAAACAGCAGAAAACGGAAACATTGATATAAATGATTTACGTGAAAAGGCTACTTTACATAAAGACAACTTAGCTGCTTTAATGGTAACATACCCATCAACACATGGGGTTTACGAAAAAGAAATTAAAGAAATTACGCAAATTATTCATGATAACGGTGGACAAGTGTACATGGACGGCGCAAATATGAATGCTCAAGTAGGGTTAACAAATCCTGCTACAATTGGTGCTGATGTTTGTCACTTAAACCTACATAAAACTTTCGCTATTCCACATGGTGGTGGTGGGCCCGGTGTTGGACCAATTTGTGTTGCTCCTCAATTAGTGCCATTTTTACCAACAAATCCTTTGGTAACAACAGGAGGCGAAAATGCAATTACAGCTATTTCTGCTGCTCCTTGGGGATCTGCTTTGGCTTGTTTAATTTCTTACGGATACATAACAATGCTTGGCGCTAATGGATTAACGAACTCTACTAAATTAGCTATTTTAAACGCAAACTACATTAAAGAACGTTTACACGGTCATTACGAAACATTGTACTCAGGAGAAATGAATAGAGCTGCACATGAAATGATTATTGATTGTAGAGAGTTTAAACAAAACGGAATTGAAGTTGTAGATATTGCAAAACGTTTAATGGATTATGGTTTTCATGCACCAACTGTCTCTTTTCCTGTAGGAGGAACTATGATGATTGAGCCTACAGAATCAGAAAGCGTTGCTGAATTAGATCGTTTTTGTGATGCAATGATTTCTATTAGAAAAGAAATTTCTAACGCAACTAAAGACGATGCAAACAATCCTCTAAAAAATGCACCACATACACAATATATGTTAACTGCTGATGAGTGGACTTTACCGTACACCCGTAAGCAAGCTGCTTTTCCTTTAGATTATATTGCTGACAATAAATTTTGGCCAACTGTACGTAGAGTTGATGATGCTTTTGGAGATAGAAATTTAATTTGTTCTTGTAATCCTATTGAAGATTATATGGATTAATAAACCATACTAAAACTAAAAAATCCCACTCTTAAAAAAGTGGGATTTTTATTTTTTTAAGCTACAGCAACAATATCACTATACGGAACTTCTTGTGTATTCTTAAGAATAATTGATTTTTCACAAACAGTCCAAATTGAAGTCTCTATTTTTTTTAAACCAGTATGGTCTGTAAAAAAAATTTCGATTTTCTCTTTGTTTAAGTTCCTTGAAAAGAAAACTTTTCGTTGTCTTATAAATTCATTCACTTGCTCTATTTGATGTTCAAGAATATTAATCTTTGGAAACTCCAAAATTTTATTTTTATCTGCAAGTGCTGTTTTTTCTAAAAACATACTAATTGGGGATTTTGGGGATTATTGTAATACACTGTTAATAACACACAAAGATATGAATTTTATTAACAAGTGTTAATAACTATTTAAATAAATTGTTAATAACTTTCACTTTTTGATTATAGTAATTAATAAACCTAACTAATTTTACTTAAATTTAAAAAGGGAGGTATAATACTAATACATTATACCTCCCTTTTTTAAAAAATATTTTTTCTACTTCATACATTCATAGACTACAAACTTCTTATTATCTGCCATTATTTTAACTATATTAAAAAGTTTCTCTAAATGCGTTTTATAATTCAAATGCTTATTTGCTACCAAAACAAAGCGTCCATTGGGTTTTAAACAACTTTTCACATCTTTAAAGAGTGATAAAGTTACCTCTATATTATTCTCATGCTCAAAATGAAATGGAGGATTAGATACTATTAAATCAAAACTTATCTTTTTTAAACCACTTAAATCATCAGCGCACACAAACTTAGCTTCTTTATCTTTTAAGTTAAGTTGCGAAGAGGCAATCGCTAAATTGAAGTCATCCACTAAAGTAATTTCAGCCTTTGTGTTTTGATTTGCAATATCAAAAGCTATAATTCCGTTACCAGAAGCTACATCTAACACTTTTAATTCATTTGGTTGTACTCTTAAATTATCTAATAAAAAACGAGTGCCAACATCCACTTTCCCACTAGAAAACACCCCGTAATATTGCTGAAGTTCCTCTTTGTTCCATTCAACTTTATTTATCAGTTCTTTATCTTCCGTTAACTTTTTAGGCTTTTTTAAAATCAACAGTCGTGCTTTTTTCCATGCTTTACTTTGCTCAACCTCTTCAAAATACTGCTCTGCAATTTTAAGAAAAGAAACAGAAAAATACTTGGTCATGAATCCGCAAACAACCACTGTTGTATCATCAGAAGCTTTATGCATTTGCTTTAAAAACAATTCAAATAACTCAAGAGATTTCGGAACTTTTAAAAGCGCTAATTCTACTTTACCCAAATCATCTAAAGGTTCTTTATAATTTACATCTAACGAAAGGTTATTTAGCTTTAAATTTTTAGCAATTGCTTTTTGCTGACTTGCGTATGTCCATACCGTTGTTAGACTTACATCATTTAATAGCGCATTAAAAACACCAAACCTATCATTATATAAATGAATGTTTGCTGTTTTTATTTCCTTTATATAATCAAGCATTAGTAACTCAGCATTACTCCAAGCCCGCAAGGCTTTATCTGTTGTTACCGGGTAACGTTCTAATTGATATTCTTTCGAATTAAATTGCAATGTTGTCTCCAATACTTTTTAATTTTATTAGCTCGATTTATGAACTGATATTCCTAACTTTTTCTCTACTCCTGTAAGTCGTAAATAAGGTTTAAAGGAACAACTGACTCTTCTTTATTTCTTCTAAATATATGCTTTGCTCTAACATCTGAAATTGATTCTTTACCCATCGCCGCAACCATTTCTTTTACTGCTGCTATCGTTTTAATATGATAATTACTAACACGAATATTTTTATCCTCAACAACCAAAGCCTCAACTAAATCTTCATCTTGCGTTGCCACACCAACAGGACAAGTATCTAAATTACATTCTCGCGCTTGTATACAACCTAAACTCAGCATAAAACTACGTGCCATACCAATAACATCAGCACCTAAAGCTTTGTATTTAACAATATCAAAAGCATCAATTGCTTTACCACTTGCTATTATTTTTACATGTTCTTTTAGCTGGTACTTTTGCAATGTTTTATTTACAAAAACTAAGCCTTCTAACAACGGAGTACCAATATAATTAGCAAACTCTAAAGGTGCTGCTCCTGTACCTCCTTCTCCTCCATCGACAGATATAAAATCCGGATAATTTTTAGCTTCAGCAAATGCCTTTATCATTCCCTCTATCTCTTCATTATCACCTACACAAAACTTTATTCCAATTGGTTTCCCTTCGGATAAATCTCTTACTTTCTGAATAAAAACAATCATTTCTTCATAATTAGAAAAAGCGGAATGCCCTGGAGGAGAATCTACAATGGTAAAAGGGATTACCGAACGTATTTTAGCAATTTCTTCAGTATTTTTTTTGGCTGGTAAAATACCTCCATGCCCTGGTTTTGCACCTTGAGAAAATTTAATTTCAATCATTTTTACTTCCGGACGAATTGCATTCTCCTTAAAAATGGCAGCATCAAAAACTCGCTTACCATCTACACTTTTACCGGCTCCGAAATAACCTGTTCCTATCTGAAATATTAAATCACCTCCCTGCAAATGATATGGTGAAATTCCGCCTTCACCAGTATTGTGCGCAAAACCTGCCATCTTTGCTCCTTGATTTAAAGCCTTTATAGCATTTTTACTTAAAGATCCAAAAGACATTGCTGAGATGTTAATGATAGAAGCATCGTATTTCTGTGTACACTTATCAGAACCAATCAATACCCTTTCTCCTTTTACAAGATGATGATTTTTTGGGAATAAAGAATGTTTTACAAACTCATATCCTTTTTTATATACATCATGCAATGTACCAAAAGGCACAGTTTCTATTTCTTTTTTCGAACGCTGGTAAACAATACTTCTTTTTTCACGATTAATTGGAGCGCCACTCAAATCATCTTCAATAAAATATTGTTGAATTTTTTCTCTTTCATCTTCAAAAAACCAACGTAAACGAGCTATAACAGGAAAAGCACGTAATAAAGAATGTTTTTTCTGAAAAAAAGCATCATACAAAGCAACTATACTTAATGCCGAGGCAATTGTTAATAAAATAAAATTACCTACATCCGGAATAAAATAAACCAATACCCCACATAAAACATTAATTACAATAACAATTGCTATAATAGTATCTCTCATTGTTGAAAATTTTCTAGGCTAAAATACAAGATTTTCAGCATAAAAAAAGCTCTAACTGTAGTTAGAGCTTTTAAATATCTTAGATACTTGAAATTATTTTTTAAACTTCGAGTATTTATTTTTGAACTTATCAATACGTCCTGCAGTATCAATTAATTTAGACTTACCTGTGTAAAAAGGGTGAGAAGTTCTTGAAATTTCTAATTTGATTAATGGGTATTCAGTTCCCTCTACGTCTAAAGTTTCTTTAGTGTTAGCAGTTGAACGTGTTAAAAATACATCTCCGTTAGACATATCTTTAAAAGCTACCATTCTATAATTTTCTGGATGTATTCCTTTTTGCATCTTAAATGACTTTTAAATATTGTTTTAATTATTTATCAAACATGTAAAAATGGTAAGGTTTTACACTAAAAAAATATTTTTAGCTGTTTGAGGGTGCAAATTTAACCATATTTTTTAATTTTCAAACAAATAAATTGTTTTAATTTGTAGTGTAAACGAATAAATTAGAAATCAAACTATAAAATATGCGTATTTATACATACTTCGCTTTAGCTTTATCAACATTATTTATTACTTCTTGTAGTAATTCTGGTTACAAATTTAAGTTAAATACTTCTAAAAAAACCATTTTAGGGCAAAAGGCTGCTATTAAATTCGAACAACTTAAGGGGGAAAAAATTGATTCTGTTCACTTATTCGTTAATAATAAACGTGTAAATAAAAACGAAACAAGCTTAACAATTAATACCAAAGATTTTGGTGTTGGTAAACATGCAGTTACTGCGTTAGCTTTCTATCCTAACAAATCTAAAAAAGTTAATAATTCTATTGAAATTTTAGCTAAAAATGCTCCTACTGTTTATTCTTATAATATTATAAACACTTTTCCTCATGATAAAGATGCTTACACGCAAGGTTTAGAATATAAAGACGGTTTTTTATATGAAACTACAGGTCGTAAAGGGGAATCTACTTTAAGAAAGGTTGATTTAAAAACTGGAGTAGTATTGCAAAAAATTGACTTAGATAAAAAATATTTTGGTGAGGGAATGACCATTTTTAATAACAAAGTGTATTGGTTAACATGGCAAGCTCGCAAAGGTTTTATTTATAACCTAGATACTTTTAAACAAATTGGAGAGTTTGATTATAATAAGAGCAACCAAGGTTGGGGATTAACGCACAACGAAACTGAATTGATAAAATCTGACGGAACAAATAAAATATGGTTTTTAAATACCGAAAACCAAACGGAAAAAAGAAACATTCAAGTATATACTAACAAATATCCTGTTGATAATTTAAATGAAATTGAATTAATTAATGGAAAAATTTATGCCAATAAATGGCAGCAAAATTCTATTGTAATTATCAATCCAGAAACCGGTGTTGTTGAGGGTGTTGCTAATTTAAACGGATTAAGAGATATCGTTGCTAAAGATCAAAAACTAGAACCAAATGATGATGTTTTAAACGGTATTGCATACGATAAAGAAAACAACCGGTTATTTGTTACAGGAAAGCATTGGGGGAAATTATTTGAAATTGAATTGATTAAAAAATAGCTCTTAATAAGCATCTAACTATAAAGTTATACCTTTAAACAAAATTGATTTATGCGTAATTTACTTATAATTGTACTTATTGCTATTATGGCAACTGCTACATCTTGTAGAAAAGATTTTAACACGGTTCCTAATTTTGGGAAATTAGAATTTTCTAAAGACACTATATTTTTAGACACTGTTTTTTCTAATACAAGTTCAGCTACTTACAATTTAAAAGTATATAACAGAAGTAATAAATCGATAACAATTCCGGAAATTAAATTAGAGAACGGAGACGATTCTAACTATCGTTTAAATGTTGATGGAATACCTGGTAAAAATTTTAATGATATTGATATTTTAGCAAATGACAGTATCTATGTTTTTGTAGAAACCACTATTGATTTTAACACAACAACAGATCCTTTATACACAGATAAATTATTATTTGACAACGGAAATAATGAACAAGATGTTGATTTAATTACTTTAGTGCAAGATGCTACTTTTATATTCCCTTCAAAAAATAGTATGGGAATTGAAACCTTAACTATAGATGGAAAGGATTCTGAAATTCAAGGTCGTTTTTTAACAGACGATGAATTAACTTTTACTGATGAAAAACCATATGTTATTTACGGTTATGCTGCTGTACCATCAGAAAAAACATTAACAATTAATGCTGGTGCAAAAATTTACTTTCACAATAACTCAGGGTTAATAGTAGATAAAAAAGGGAGTTTAAAAGTAAACGGAACTCTTGACAGTAAAGTTATTTTTGAAAGCGACCGACTAGAACAACGGTTTAACAATATACCGGGCCAATGGGGAACTATTTGGCTACGTGCTGGTAGCGCTGAAAATGAAATTAACCATGCCTTAATTAAAAACGGAACCATCGGTGTACTTGTTGATAGTATTAGCAATGTTACTTCACCTACTTTATCTATAAAAAACACAGAAATTTACAACAACTCTAATTATGGAATCTTAGGAAGAGATACTAATATTAAAGGAGAAAACATCGTTATTGGTAACGCCGGGCAATCATCTTTGGCTTGTACTTTTGGAGGAACTTATAATTTTACTCATGCAACTTTCGCGAATTATTGGAGCAATAGTTTTCGTCAGTTACCAACAGTTTTTGTAAATAATTACACTACTTTTCTTAATAGCAATAATGATGAAGTAACAGCTACAAGAGATTTAATTGCCGCTAACTTCACCAACTGTATTATTGAAGGAAACAACAATATTGAATTTGTTTTGGATAAAAATAACGATAGTGATTTTAATTATAATATTGAAAATTCTATGATTAAGTTTAATGACTTTAATGAATCATTTGCTAGTAATACAGAGTTGAATTTTGATGATGCTACTCATTATCAAAATATTATTCTAAACGGAGAGCCTAATTTTAAAGACACTTCTTTAAATCATTTTATGATTGGTGAAAATTCTGATGCTATTAACAAAGCAAAAGCATCTACTGTTTCTGAAGATATTTTAGGAATTGATAGAACAACGAATCCTGATATTGGCGCATACCAGCACATAACATTTTAATAAAAAGAGCGGTTTTAAAACCGCTCTTTTTATTTATTTCTTATAAACAATTCCGTTTTTCATTACAAAAACAACGTTTTCCATTGTTTTAATATTTTTAGTTGGATCTTCGTTTACAGCTATAATATCAGCAAAAAAACCTTTTTTCACCTGCCCTACTTCGTTCTCCATCTTTAAGATTTTAGCATTGGTAATAGTTGCTGCCTGAATCGTTTCTATCGCTGGCATACCTGCTGCTACCATGTAACCAAATTCTTTGCCATTGTTACCGTGTTTAAAAACACCTGCATCAGTACCAAACGCAATTCCAACACCTTTTTTATATGCTTTTGCAAATGTTCCTTGAATTTTTGGCCCCACAGCTAATGCTTTCGGAACTACAATATCAGGATAGAATCCTTTTATTTTAGCTTTCTCTTCTACCTCTTTACCTGCAGTAATTGTTGGCACTAAAAAAGCGTTGTGCTTTTTCATCAACTCCATCGTTTCATCACTCATATAAGTTCCGTGCTCAATAGTTTTTACACCGCCAATTATTGCACGTTGCATTCCTTCATCACCGTGTGCGTGTGCCGCCACATGCATTCCGTAGTCTTTAGCCATATCACAAATGGCTTTTACCTCCTCAACAGTAAACTGTGGATTATCGCCCGATTTAGCAACACTTAAAACGCCACCTGTAGCTGTAATCTTAATACAATCTGCTCCGTTTTTATAACGCTGACGTACCGCCTTCTTAGCATCTTCAACCGAATTCACAACACCTTCTTTTGGTCCAGGATTACCAGTTAAAACTCTACTACTTCCGTTTGTAGGATCTGCATGTCCACCTGTTGTTGCTAATGATTTACCTGCTGTAAAAACTCTTGGCCCCGGTATTTTCCCAGCTTCAATTGCTTTTTTTATTGATATATTTACTCCAGTTCCACCCAAATCTCTTACCGTTGTAAATCCGTTTAACAAGGTTGATTTTGCAAAACCAACAGAATTATAAGCTACATCTGCTTCGTTTAGAGTATATTTATTTAAGCGCGTTTTAGCATCAAATTCCATTTCAATATGCACGTGCATATCTATCAAACCAGCCATTACAACTTTATCTCTTAAATCTATTATTTTAGATGTTTTATCTCTTGGCATTATATAGCCATTTTTAACATGTGTAATTTTATTGCCATTAACAACAATTGTTTTTTCTGTTTGAATTTCTCCTGAAGCTGTATCAATTAACTTTCCGCATAAAACATAAGTGTTCTGACTAAAAGAATAAGTTGCAATCAATAAAAACAAAAGTAATAAGCTATTTTTTTTCATGATAAAAATTTAATTTGAACTATAAATGTATGAAAATTTTAAGTAGCTTGCTTGTTTAACTTATCCTATTAAATGAAAAATATTGTAATTACAGGAACTAGTAGAGGTATTGGTTTTGAACTAGCGCAACAGTTTGCTTACGAAGGACATAAAGTATTGGCTTTATCAAGAAATACAAATCCGTTAGAAAAAATAAATCATAAAAACATTACCACGATAGCTGTAGATTTATCTAATAATGACGATTTAAACAAAGCAACATCATTCATTAAAAAAGAATGGAAAACTGTAGATGTCTTAATTAACAACGCAGGAAAACTAGTAAATAAGCCTTTTACAGATTTAACTACAGCTGATTTCGAGGAGGTTTATAAAGTAAATGTGTTTGCTGTTGCCGAATTAACAAAGCTATTGATTCCGTTTTTCAAAAAAGGAAGTCATGTAGTTACCGTTAGTTCTATGGGCGGAGTACAAGGAAGCATGAAATTTCCAGGTTTAGCTGCTTATAGCTCTGCAAAAGGAGCAGTAATTACTTTATCTGAATTATTAGCTGAAGAGTACAAAGAGCAACAAATTGCTTTTAATGTATTGGCTTTAGGTGCCGTACAAACTGAAATGTTAGAAGAAGCTTTTCCTGGTTATATTGCTCCATTGTCAGCAAAAGAGATGGCAAATTATATTTTTGATTTCGCCTTAACTGGAAACAAGTTTTACAACGGAAAAGTATTAGAAGTATCTAGTTCAACGCCATAAAAACGAGAGGTCTCTTCGAGAAACTTATTTCTCTGTTATGTTCTAGAATAAAAATCATTCGAATTAATATCATTTGTACAAAACACTTATAAAATATATACCTGAAAAAGCAATTCCGTTAGTTGAGTATTTAATTAACGAGCATAAAATCAACCTTAAAATTGTAAATCAGCGACAAACCAAACATGGTGATTTTAGGACTTTTCCGAACGGACAAACACAAATTACGGTTAATAATAACTTGAACGAATTTCAGTTTTTATTAACTTTAATTCATGAAATTGCGCATCATGTTACGCATAAAAGATTTGGGCGAGTACAACCTCATGGCAAACATTGGAAAACAGTTTTTCAGCATTTAATGTTGCCGTTTTTACAACCAGATATTTATCCGAAGAAAATATTACCTTATTTGGCTAACTATCTTAAAAATCCGAAAGCAAGTACAGATACTGATGTTAATTTATCATTAGCTTTGCGCGGTGGAGAAGCTGAAAACGGAAAGGTTTTTATCTTTCAAGTTCCTGTTAATAGTGTTTTTCAGTTTAAAAACATCTTATACAAAAGAGGAAATAAACGCAGAACTCGTTATGAATGTTTAAATTTAACGAACAAAAAAGTGTACCTTTTTAATCAAAATGCAGAAGTGGAGTTAGTAACTTCAAAGACATAAACAAAACACCTATTTTTTAGGAATGATAATATTTTTTTATGAATAAAAATTATTACGCAGTAATTATGGCTGGCGGTGTTGGCTCACGTTTTTGGCCAGTAAGCACACAAGAATACCCGAAACAGTTTCACGATATGTTAGGAACTGGTGAATCGTTAATTCAGCGTACTTTTAACCGGATTAATGCTTTAATTCCGGCTGAAAATATATTAATTGCCACAAACGAACGTTATGAAAGTTTGGTTTTAGAGCAATTACCAAAAACCACTAAAAAGCAACTTTTATTAGAGCCAGTAATGCGCAACACAGCTCCTTGTATTTTATATGCTGCTTTAAAAATTCATGCTCTAAATAAAGACGCTGTTATGTTAGTTGCACCTTCTGATCATTGGATTGAAGATGAAGCTGAATTTTTAAATAACATAAAAACTTCCTTTGAAGTATCAGCAAACAACAATACTTTAATGACGCTAGGTATTCAACCTGATGCACCAAATACTGGTTATGGATATATTCAGTTTAAAGAAAGCTCTTCGGATATAAAAAAAGTAAAAAACTTTACTGAAAAACCAAACTTAATAACGGCAAAAGAATTTATAGCTAGTGGTGATTATTTATGGAATGCAGGAATTTTTATTTGGTCTACCAAAAGTATTTTAGCTGCTTTTAAAAAACACTTACCAAATATGTTAACGCTTTTAGAAGGCACAAATACTATTTATAATACTGATTTAGAAGCTGATTTTATTAAAAGTAATTACGAAAAATGTGAAGACATTTCTATTGATTACGGAATTATGGAGCGCTCAGACAACGTACACATTTTACCTGTAGATTTTGGTTGGAATGATCTTGGTACTTGGGGATCTTTGTATAATAAATTAGATAAAGACGATCAAAAAAATGCTGTTGTAGGTGCAGAAACCATTTTTAGAGACGCTAGCGGAAATATGATTCGTACTGAAAGCGGTAAAAAGGTTATTATTCAAGGTTTAAATGATTTTATTGTGGTTGAAAAAGACGGAGTGCTTTTAATTTGTCCGCGAAAAGATGAGCAAGATATCAAACAAATAAGCGCAGCCGCTACCAAGAAATTTTAATTCTACACAAGAGCATCACACTAATTAATGAAGCATTCTAACATTCTTAATATTGGTATTCTGGCGCATGTAGATGCCGGAAAAACGACATTAACAGAACATTTATTATATCATGCTGGTGCTATTAGAGAAATAGGAAGTGTGGATAAAGGATCTGCGGTTACCGATAATTTAACTTTAGAAAAAGAACGCGGAATTTCCATTAAAGCTGCCACTACTTCTTTTAATTGGAAAAACACTAAAATTAACTTAATTGATACTCCTGGTCACGTAGATTTTTCTAGTGAGGTTGCAAGAACTCTTTGTGTTGTAGATGCTGTTATTTTAGTAATTTCTGCTGTTGAGGGTGTGCAAGCACATACCTTAACAATAGTTGATGCCTTGCATGATTTAAAAATACCTACGCTAATTTTTATCAATAAAATAGACAGACCAGGTGCAGATACAGAAGCTGTTTTACGACAAATAAAAAAAGAGCTACAATATAAAACTGTAGCTATTTCTACAAGTCATGACGAAGGCTTAACTTCTGCTTATATAGCCGAAGTTTTTAACAATAATAAAATTAGCAAAGAGCAAAAAGAAACTATTACTGAAGAACTCATAGAAACTGATGAAAAGCTACTTACTCAATATTTAAACGGAATTCATTTTTCTGATGAAGTCTATTTAAATACAATTGCAAAAAGTACTTCAAATAATAGGATAGTTCCTGTTTTTACTGGAATTGCGAAAAACAACATTGGTGTTGAAATTTTATTAAACGGATTGGTGGATTTTATCAAACCTAAAAATAGAAATATTTCTGAAGAAATTGCCGCTTATGTTTATAAATTAGAGCATCATGCAATACATGGAGCCATGGCACATGTAAAAGTTTTTTCAGGCAACTTATCTTCCAAAACAACTATTTACAACCATACACAAGCATTAGAAACTAAAATTAATCAAACAAAAGTATTTCATCATACAAAACATTTAGATACTAATATTACAGCAGGAGATATCGGTATAATTACAGGAGTTTTAGGAACAAAAGCAGGTGATATTCTTGGTAATCCTTCTGAAATACCAACCTTACCAGAATTAAATATTCCGGTTTTAAGCGTACAAGTAATTGCTATTAACGATAAAGATTATAATGCCCTTGCGCAGGCATTACAACTTATAGATAAAGAAGATCCGAGTTTACAATTTAAATGGCACAAGCCAGAAAAAGAATTGATTCTTTTATTAATGGGAGATATGCAAATAGGAGTACTCACCCACTTATTACAAGAACGTTTTAATATTGCTGTTAATTTTACAGATCCTCAAATAGTTTATAAAGAAACCATTACTAAAGCTGCCGAAGGTTATATTCGTTATTGGATGCCAAAACCTTGTTGGGCAATTATGAGTTTTTTAATTGAACCCGCAGCATTAAACTCTGGTGTTACCTATCAATCAATTGTTTCTAAAAATGATGTTCATAATAAATATCAAAATGAAATATCAAAAACAATTCCAAAAGCTTTAGAACAAGGTCTTTTAGGTTGGAATGTTACCGATGTAAAAATCACTTTAATTAAAGGAGAAGATCATAATGTGCATTCTAGACCAGGTGATTTTAATTTAGCTACTCCAATGGGCATCATGAAAGGTCTACAAAACGGAGGTACACATTTATTAGAACCTTTATTACGCTTTGAAATAAAAACCAATGAAGAGTTATTAGGTAAATTAATTTCGGAACTTACTCATAGAAGAGCAACAATAAACACACCTACTTTTGAGCAAGATTTAGTACTATTATCGGGTACGATTCCTGTTGCTACGTCTTTAGATCTTAGCATAAAACTAAATAGTATTTGCAGCGGTAGGCTTCGTTTAAGAACCGTTTTTCATGAATACGCTGTTTGTCCTGAAGGAGAAGGAAAAACAAAGAAGTTTAAAGGAGTAAATCCGTTAGATGAAGCGCAATGGATTTTACATCGCCGTGGTGCCTACAAGGCCGATGAACGTGTTATTTAGTATTTTCTCCAGCTTTTACATGATCAATTATATACTGCTTAAACTTTTCTTCTTCTGATAAAAAAGTGCTTTTTATAGTTATATAACACATGTTTTTAAGTTTACCTTGTAAACGCATATAATCTTTTTCCGTCGTTAAGATTATCTTATTTTCAGACGGTAAATCATTAAATTCTTTTTCGATTTTTAAAATATCTTGCGCATTAAAATCATAATGATCTGCATATTCTAAATGCTTATAATTGATATTTTCTTTTGATAAAAAACTTAATAACGAACTAGGCTTTGCAATTCCTGTAACTAACAAAACATCTTTATGCTTTAAATCAGCAATAGTAAGTTCAAACTCTGCTCCTTTTAAGTTTTCATCGTAAGAAATAGTGGTAAAAAATAACTGTTGATTTTTACTAGGATTAATTTTTATTTTGATTTTTTCTTTAGCTACTTCTGATAAGTTCTCAGGACATTTCGTAACAATTATTATCGCTGCACGATTTGCTCCTCTCCTACGCTCTCTTAAATTTCCGGTAGGTAAAATAAAATCGTCCACATACAAATCATCATATTTCGTCAACAAAATATAACTGCTTCCCTTTACTTTTCTATGCTGATAAGCATCGTCTAGCAAAACAACTTGCGGCGAAACATCACTTTTTAATAATTGTTGAATTCCGTTTGTTCTATCAGCATCAACAGCAATGGTTAGTTCATTTTTAAACTTTTTATAAAACTGCAAAGGCTCATCACCAACATCAGCTGCAGAATGATTTGTGTTTACAATCTGAAAACCTGTTGTTTTTCGTTTGTAACCACGACTTAAAACAGCTACCTTATGAGTATCCTTTAATAAACGAATTAAATATTCTATTTGCGGCGTTTTACCTGTTCCACCAACACTTAAATTACCAACTACAATAACAGGAACATCAAAAGAGGTAGATTTTAATACCCCTAACTCAAAAAACCAATTACGAATCGTTGTAACAACGTCGTATAAAACTGCAAACGGAAATAATAAAAATCTAAGTAATTTCATTACATCAAAAGTAAAAATTATTTCGTCATTACGAACAAAGTATAGTAATCTTTAAAGGTAAATTAGATTACTTCGTCATTCTTCCTCGTAATGACAAGTTTTAGTAACTTAGCGGTATTCATTAAATCAAGAAAATGCAAATAAAAGACGTTACTGACCATATTGAAAAACTAGCACCACTTTCATATGCTGAAGATTTTGACAATGTTGGTTTACTAATTGGTAGTTATAACACAAAAGTAACTGGAGTTTTGGTTACGCTTGATACTTTAGAAGAAACCGTTGATGAGGCTATTGCCAATAATTGCAATTTAATTGTAAGCTTTCATCCTATAGTTTTTAGTGGGTTAAAGAAAATAAATGGCAATAATTATGTAGAGCGTGTTGTTTTAAAAGCCATTCAAAACAACATTGCCATTTATGCTACACATACTGCTTTAGATAACGTTAACAATGGAGTTTCAGCTAAAATGTGTGAAGTTTTAGGCTTACAAAACTGTAACACATTAATTCCTAAAAAAGGAATTATAAAGAAACTTACCACGTATGTTCCGATTGCTGAAGCCGAAAAATTACGCACCAAACTTTTTAATGCAGGAGCAGGAAGTATTGGTAATTATGAAAATTGCTCTTTTAATGTAGAAGGCAAAGGAAGTTATAAAGGAGGAGAAAACTCAAACCCAACCGTTGGCGAAAAAGGCACATTCATGTTTGAAGAAGAAACCTGTATTTCGGTAACTTTTGATAGTTATTTAGAAAGCAAAATATTAAAAGCTTTGTTCGATTTTCATTTATATGAAGAAGTAGCTTACGAAATTATTACTTTAGAAAACAGTAACCAACATATAGGCATGGGAATGCTTGGGGAGTTATCAGAGACTATGAATGAAAAAGAATTTCTAACTTTTGTTAAGAAAACTTTTAAAACCGATTGTGTTAGACATTCTGAATTGTTAGATAAACCAATTAAGAAAGTAGCTGTTTTAGGTGGTTCTGGTAGTTTTGCTATTAGTAGTGCCATTAAAGCAAAGGCTGATGCTTACATAAGCGCTGATTTTAAATATCATGAGTTTTTTAAAGCTGAAAAAAAAATATTATTAGCTGATGTTGGCCATTATGAAAGTGAGCAGTTTACAAAAAACCTATTATATGATTATCTTCGTGAAAAATTTAGTACTTTTGCGATTATTTTAAGTGAAAAAAGTACAAATCCAATACACTATATATAACAGATGGCAAAAAAAGAAGTAACGGTAGAAGAAAAGTTAAGAGCGTTATA
>CAXHZZ010000009.1:0-46418 GCA_964021635.1 uncultured Tenacibaculum sp. | reverse complement strand
AATATGTTAATTACAACAGGTTTACACGATAGTCAAGTGCAATACTGGGAACCTGCAAAATGGATAGCTAAGTTAAGAGATGTAAAAACAGATGATAATATGTTGTTTATGCATACCAATATGGAAGCTGGTCATGGAGGTGCTTCTGGTAGATTTGATGCTTTAAAAGAAACAGCAGAAGAATACAGCTTCTTTTTAATGTTAGAAGGTAAGTTAGAAAAATAATTATATTTTTGCGCTCAATTGAGTGTAAGCGTCATTACAAGAGTAAAGAAGCAATCTCATAACTTAAGATTACTTCGTTATTTATTCTCGTAATGACGTTTTTTATTAGACAAAAATGGATAGAAATCAACATATTGCCAATAATATATTAGAATTAGTAGGGCAAACACCTTTAGTTAAATTAAATAGAATTACTAAAGGTTTAAAAGGCAACTTTTACGCAAAAGTAGAAGCTTTTAATCCTGGGCAGTCTGCAAAAGACAGAATAGCATTGCATATTGTTGAAAGTGCAGAAAAAAAGGGAATTCTTAAAGAGGGTGATACGATTGTAGAAACTACTTCTGGTAATACAGGGTTTAGTTTAGCTATGATTGCTTTGGTAAAAGGTTATAAATGTATTTTGGCTGTTAGCGATAAATCATCTCAAAATAAAATAGATGTTTTAAAAACAATGGGAGCAGAGGTACATGTTTGTCCTGCGAATGTTGCAGCCGATGATCCACGTTCATATTACGAAACAGCAAAAAGAATTCATTTAGAAACACCAGGTTCTATATACATCAATCAGTATTTTAATGAATTAAATATTGAAGCACATTACAAAACTACAGGTCCAGAAATTTGGAAACAAACTCAGGGTAAAGTTACCCATGTTGTGGTGGCTAGTGGTACCGGAGGAACAATATCTGGTACAGGAAAATATTTAAAAGAAAAAAAACCGAGTATAAAAGTTTTAGGAGTAGATGCAATCGGGTCAGTAATAAAAAAATACCATGAGACAGGTAAATTAGATGAAAATGAAATCGCTCCTTATAAAATTGAAGGTTTAGGTAAAAATTTAATACCAGGAGCTACCGATTTTAATGTAGTTGATATGTATGAAAAAGTAGCTGATAAAGCTTCTGCATTAAAATCACGCGAATTAGTAAAAGCAGAAGGTTTATTTTGTGGTTATACATCAGGAGCAGTAATGCAAGCAACACAGCAATATGCAGATAAAGGTTTGTTTGATAAAGATAGTTTTGTAGTCGTTATTTTACCAGATCACGGAATACGTTATATGGATAAAATTTATTCAGATAGTTGGATGATGGAGCAAGGTTTTTAGGATAGAAATTTCAATAACCAATTAACAATAAAATTAGCTTAGCTTTGTTGTATATACTAAATACACTAATAATTAAAGAATATGAATATTACATTAGAACAAGCAGAAAAAATTATAGCAGCAGCAAAATCTAAATCAGTAGCAATTGATACTAAAATGAACATTGCAGTAGTAGATGCAGGTGCAAATTTAGTAGCATTTGCACGTATGGATGGCGCTTGGTTAGGGTCTTTAGATATTGCTATTAAAAAAGCAAAAACAGCACGTTTTTTTGATATGAATACTGGATCTATAGGTGAGTTATCTCAGCCAGGATCTCCTTTATATAATATTGAGCACTCTAATAATGGACTAATTACTTTTCCTGGTGGTGTACCTGTTAAAGATGCTGATGGTACTATTATCGGTGCAGTAGGAGTTAGCGGGAGTTCAGTAGAAAATGATCATACGGTTGCAGACGCAGGAGCAAACGCTATTTAAAAAAATAAATTACAGTATATAAAAGGATAGCCATGGCTATCCTTTTTTTTTGTAAAAAAATAGCATCTAAAAAAAGCGTTTTATGATAACGGCATAAAAATCTAAAATGAAAATAATAACTCTTCTTTTTAAAGAAGTACATTTGTATAATCGTGTGTCTATTTTATGAACAATAAAGAAAAATCATTAAAAAAGAATAAAACTCCTTGGCCAACTAAAAAGGCGATGGAGCAGGTTTATGAAATGAAACTTTGGGGTGCTAATAATACTAAATTTTACTCTGGGTATGGCTCTCATCAATCTAATATTGTTGCTCCCTATATAGATGCGGTAACTTCTTTTTTAAGTTCTTTTAAAGATCCAATAACAGTGTGTGATTTAGGTTGTGGTGATTTTAATATAGGTAAACAATTAATACAATGCGCTAAAAAATACATTGCTGTAGATATTGTATCAGATCTTATTATTTACAATAAAGAAAGGTTTAAGAAAACTAATTTAGAATTTCAGTGTTTAGATATTGCTGTAGATAATTTACCATCTGCAGACTGTGTTATTGTAAGACAAGTGTTACAGCATTTATCAAATAATGAAGTGCAAAATGTTGTAAAAAAATTAAGGGATTTTAAATATGTTATTTTAACAGAGCATTTACCAGAAGGAGATTTTATTCCTAATAAAGATATTATTTCAGGGCAAGGGATAAGGCTTAAAAAACATAGTGGATTAAATCTAATAGAACATCCATTTAATTTTAAAGTAGTGTCAGAAAAGGAGTTAGTAACTGTTGTTTTAGATAATAAAAAAGGTGTTATTATGACAAAACTATTTAGAGTCTTTTAATACAGTTTATTAATTGTCACTCTTTAATTTTTCTAATTACTTTGCAAAAATTTTCACCATTGATTTTGACATTTTTTTAGATAAAACATCAAATTCATTCTTTGTCGTTACATCAAAATAACCGTTTGTTTCAAATTCGTAACTAAGTTTGGTAAAAAGACCAAAATACTTGTAATCTTTATCATTTACCATCGTTTCAATATCTTTTAGAGCTACATTAATATACGAATTGTCTCTTACATATATTCCTGTAACCCTAAGTATTGCCATTTCTACTTCTTGTACTTTTCCTTTTGATGTTAATCTTTGGTATCGTTTTCTATCTGTAAAAAACATACCTGTTTTATTAGGAATGGTTGTGGCTAAAAATATACCGAAAGAAGCCAAAGTACCTATTTCAAAAACTTTAGAATATGGGAACTTGAAGTTATAATAGATAAAAAATAAAATAAAGGTTAATAATAAAGAGATAGGTCCGGCTAATAATAGGTTTGCGAATTTTTTTCTGTTATCAGGATTTGTATCAGTAGGTAATGTGGCAGCGACTCCTCCATAATACTGAAGTTCTGTATTGAAATATACTTTAATTTTATCGTCCTTTCTTTTTATTCCTAAAGGACCAACAACAAATAATTCAAAACGAAAACCTTGTAATAAACCAGTTATTAAATGCGCTAATTCATGAAAGCAAAGCACAGAGAAAATCATAATTATATTAAAAAATATTTCTATAGAATTATTCATGCCTATTTATAAGTTAAGTTAATTAAAAATATTTTATTAAATTAATCTACTCCGAAGCAATATATTTTAAACGTGTAATTATAAGTCATAGCAACTTGACCATTGTTTAAGGCAGGAATTATTCCATATTCACCTTTCTCTAGTTTTTCTTCAAGAATTATTTCATATATGTTATTTTCAATTTTTTTAAGTTTAAATAGGATTTCATTTTCAGAAGTATCTCTTACGTTTCCACCTAATGCAACACTATTTTGAAGAAACTGTCTTTTTTTTCTTTTTTCTTTAGCTTTGGTAATCGTAAATAAATTTTGAGGCTTGAGCATACCTTCATGTTTAAATAATATTCTAGGTACAGATTGATTGTTAAACCGAACATTAGATTTTCCTTTAAAAGCAATTAGTTGTGTTACAACTCCACCATAACCTAAGCCTTTAACTTTGGCTTCAAACTTAGCTTTAACAACTTCAAAATTAATTAAACTGTCTCTTAAATAGTATGGAGCATTAGCGTTCTCAAATTTATAATGTTTCTTATTTGCCTGTTTTTTTGACCAAGTTCCATCTGTATGTAAAATAAAAGTTTCACCATCTGGAGTACTCGCTTCTTTTGTTTGACTTAACGATGGTAGAGCTGTTATTAATAAAAAAAGTACAATGTTTTTCATATTATTTATAAATTAAATATTTTTCTCTAATTATTTTAAACTTTTCAAGATCATTAGCCCAAGTAGCTTTAATTTCTTCTTCATTTAAACCTTGCTCAATTTGTTGTTGTAGTTTCTCTGTACCTGTAAGATTGGTAAAAAAAGTATTAAAAAAAGACTCTTTATAAGGATAACCTTGTTCATTTTTAAAATTACTATAATCTTTATAAAAAGTAAGTAACCATTTTAAATCGAGTGCATTTAAACGTTCGTTTTCTGTTAAACTATAACCATAACAAACAATGTTTTGATGCTTCGGATATTTGCTTCCGAAATTTGGATTGGGTGTAAACGAAAAATCATTTTTTAAAGAGAATAATGGCGAACCAACAACCTGAAACTGCATTTCAGTACCGCGACCAACAGAAACGTTTGTTCCCTCAAAAAAGCACAAACTAGGGTATAGGTTTATACTTTTATCATTCGGTAAATTTGGTGAAGGTTTTATAGGTAAACTATATTGAGTATTATGCGTATAGTTATTTAAAGGAATAACCGTTAAATTACATTGAATTCCGTCTTTAAGCCATTTTTCACCATTAATCATTTGTCCGTATTCACCAATAGTCATTCCGTACACAACAGGTACAGGATGCATGCCCACAAAGCTTTTATGTTTCACTTCTAATGTTGGCCCGTCTATATAATGTCCGTTCGGATTTGGTCTGTCTAGTAAAATAACTTCAATGCCTTGTTCAGCACAAGCTTCCATAACGTAATGTAGTGAAGATATATACGTATAAAAACGTGCACCAACATCTTGAATATCAAAAACCACCACATCAATATTTTTTAATTGCGCTGGTGAAGGTTTTTTGTTCTTTCCATATAAAGAAATAATAGGTAATTGCGTTTTAGTATCAATACCATCCACAACAGTTTCACCCGCATCTGCTTTACCACGAAAACCATGTTCGGGAGCAAAAACTTTTTGTACATTGATGTTGTTATACGAATGTAAATAATCTACTAAATGATGTTGTACTAGTTTACTACCCATCACATTTGGCGCTACTTCAGCTCTTTGTGATACCGTTAAAACAGATGTTTGATTGGCTACAATAGCAACATTTTTGCCTTTTAATTTATTTAGATACAAAGCTGTTCTATCGGCTGCAATTTTTAACGGAGCCTCTATTTTAATAATTTTTTCAGTTTTTGTACTTGCTGATTTTTGCTGTTTAGCACATGCTATAAATAGAAAATTAAAGGCAAATAAAAATAAAATAAGGTAGCTAAAATTGTTTTTCATCTAAAAGAGTATTAAAACATAAAATTACCATTAAAAATCTTATTAAAAGAAAAAGAGGAGGTAATTTAAAATCAGGTGTTTCGTAATATCGGTTAAGTTATAATTAATTACTTTTGATACCGTTAAAAAAGAGAACTTTTGAATTTCGAATTATTTATAGCCAAACGAATCATTGCAGGTAAAGAGTATAAAAGTAGTATTTCGTCGCCAATAATTAAAATTGCTACGATTGCTATTACTTTAGGTATTGCTATTATGTTAATAGCAGTATCAATAGCGGCTGGTTTTCAAAATAAAATAAGTGATAAAATGACCGGTTTTAAAGGTCATATTCAAATAGTAAATTACGATACCAATAATTCTGATATATCTACAGTTCCTATAAGTGCAAATCAAGATTTTTATCCTGAATTTAAAAATATAAAAGGGATTAAAAACGTTCAGGTTTTTGGTAATGTTGGCGGTATTATTAGAACGCCAACCGATTTTGAAGCAATTGTTTTTAAAGGAGTTTCTTCTGATTATGATTTTACATTTTTTAAGGAATATTTAACTCAAGGGAGATTACCTAACTTTAATCAAAATAGAAATAAAGAGATATTAATATCAGAATCTATTGCAAACCGATTGCGTTTTAAATTAAACGACACGATACAAACCTTATTTAGCGCAGAAAAAAGTAGGTTAAAATATAAAATGCGTAAGCCAATTATTGTGGGAATTTACAACACAGGTTTTCAGCAGTTTGATAAAACAATGTTAATTGGTGATATTAGAGAAGTACGTCAAATTAACAGGTGGAGTGATGATCAGATAGGTGGATTTGAAGTGTTAATTGATGATTTTAATCAGCTAACAGCAAAAGGAAATGAAATATATAGCACGATAGGATCAACGTTAAACAGTACAACGATTGTAGAAAATTATCCTTTAATTTTCGAATGGATTAAACTTTTTGATAATAATGTGTGGTTTATTATCGGTATTATGATTTTAATAGCTGGTATTAATATGATAACAGCGTTGTTAGTTTTAATATTAGAGAGAGTACAAATGGTTGGTGTTTTAAAAGCCTTAGGAAGTGATAGTTTTAGTATTCAGAAAATATTTTTATACAATGCCTCTTATTTAATTTTAAAAGGATTGTTTTGGGGGAATTTAATAGGAATTTCAATCTTATTAATTCAAAAATACTTTAAAGTTATCAAATTAGATCCCGAAACATATTCAGTAGCAACAATGCCAGTTAGTATTAGTTTTTGGGCAATAATTCTATTAAGTTTAGGAACGCTTTTACTGTGTTTTTTAATGCTTATTATACCGTCTTACATCATTACAAAAATACAACCTTCAAAATCCATTAAATTTGCTTAAAAGCGATTTTATTAAGCGTGTTTTTTTTAGAAGCTGTTTCCCGCTTTTCGCACTCGCTCTCTGTGAGGAGCTCAAACAAATACTGCAATCGGGGCTAAGCATATTTATGAAGTTTTAGATAATTACTTTTTCGTGTATATTTTCTTTAATCGAAATCACTCGAAGTGACAATAGGTATAATAAAACAGAGTAAAAATATAATGTCTTTACAAAAAGATGTTTTTAACTTTGTATTGCTCATAAATACTGATTTTCTAAAAAAAATGTCAGTTTGAGTGTTTTTATGAAGCAAAACGGAATAAAAAAGTATCGAGAACTATTTAGCAAGAATAAATATAGCTGCCGTTTTTTATTGATAAACAAACCTTAATAAATATGCTGCGTTAGTGATTGAATGGTGTGTTTAAGCTCTTTTTTATTTTTAGTTCTAGTTAATTTGTGAAGCATGAATAAATTAGCATTTATAACAAAACTAAAAAAAGCGAGTAATGAAAGCACGACACTTGTGGAACGCCCAAAAAGAAATTACCTTTGCAACTGTAAAATTAAGAAATGAAATACGCAAAAAACATATTAGAAACTATAGGTAACACGCCATTAGTTCAGTTAAACTCTGTAACAAAAGAAATAGATGCTTTGGTTTTAGCCAAAGTAGAAACCTTTAACCCAGGAAACTCAATAAAAGATAGAATGGCGTTAAAAATGATTGAAGATGCAGAAGCAGACGGGCGCTTAAAACCAGGAGGAACTATTATTGAAGGAACTTCAGGGAATACAGGTATGGGGTTAGCTTTAGCCGCAATTATAAAAGGTTACAAATGTATTTTTGTGCTTTCAGATAAGCAATCAAAAGAAAAGATGGATATTTTACGTGCAGTAGGAGCTGAGGTAGTTGTTTGTCCTACAGATGTAGAACCTACAGATCCACGTTCGTATTATTCGGTTTCTAAACGTTTAGGATCAGAAACACCTAATTCTTGGTATGTAAATCAATATGACAATCCAAGTAATGCAACAGCACATTACGAGCAAACAGGACCAGAAATTTGGGAACAAACTGAAGGGAAAATTACGCATTTAGTAGTTGGAGTAGGAACGGGAGGGACAGTTTCTGGGACTGCTAAATATTTAAAAGAAAAAAATCCGAATGTGAAGGTTTGGGGTATTGATACTTATGGTTCTGTATTTAAAAAATACCATGAAACAGGTGTTTTTGATGAGAATGAAATTTATCCGTACATTACTGAAGGAATCGGAGAAGATATATTACCAAAAAATGTAGATTTTTCTGTAATTGATGGTTTTACAAAGGTTACCGATAAAGATGCTGCGGTTTATACTCGTAAAATAGCAAAAGAAGAAGGAATCTTTGTTGGTAACTCAGCAGGTTCGGCAATAAAAGGAATGTTACAATTAAAAGATCATTTTAAGAAAGATGATGTAGTGGTTGTAATATTTCATGATCACGGAACAAGATATGTAGGAAAGATGTTTAATGATGATTGGATGCGTGAGCGTGGTTTCTTAGAAGAAAAAGAAGTTGCTATAGCAAAAGATTTAATACAATCACATATTGATAAGCCTTTAATAACGGTGCAAACAGAAGAATTGGTTTCGCATGCTATTGAGAGAATGCGTGATTTTAAAATATCACAAATTCCGGTAAGTGATTCAAAAGGTATTGTAGGTTCTGTAGATGAATCAGTTTTATTACATGCTTATATAGAAGATAAGAATATTGCAGATACGCCTATAAAAGAAGTAATGGAAGCAATGTATCCTATAGTAAAATTAACAGCTTCTGTAGATGAGGTTTCTAAGTTAATAACAAAGAAAAATCAAGCTGTATTAGTCGATTTAGAAAATGGTAAACACCATATTATTACTAAGTACGATATTATAAATGCTATTTAAGCTTATGTTTTTATAACAACAAAATCCCACTTATACGAGTGGGATTTTTGTTTTTCAAATAATTCAAATAATTTACACAATGAAAACAGTTTACAAGGCTGTTTTCAAATATTCTTTTACAATTATTGTGCCAAAAAGTGTTTTTCATAATTTTTATGCATAAATAATGGTTTTTTTATTATTAATTAACATTTTAGTCTTTTAATTTTACGATATGTTTAAAAAATAATTATTAAGGTGTGGATGTGTTAAAGGAATTAATTAAATATTGATTTTTTGTTAATTAACGTTGTGATTGCTAGCTTAAATATTTTTTGAAGAAAAATAACTACTGAAAAAGTAGTAATAATTAAAAAGAGAAATTCATAAAAACAAAAATTCCACTCTTAAGAGTGGAATTTCATTAATCAATTAATTCAAATAATTTACACAATGAAAACAGTTTACAAGGCTCTTTTCATATACTTGTTTAATAAGTACTCTACAAAAGTAAATATAAAACTCAGTATTTTATTTGAATTTTAGATATTTGACATTTTTTTAACTTTAAAAAGTTAAAATGTTAAGGAATCATTAAAATTAACTAGCATGTTTGTGCGCTTTATAAGAAGATCTAACTAAAGGACCGCTTTCTACGTACATAAAGCCCATTTCTAAACCTAAAGTTTCATATTTTTTAAACTGTTCTGGAGTAATAAATTCTTTAAGAGGTAAGTGTTTTTTACTAGGTTGTAAATATTGTCCAATAGTAATTACATCTAAACCTACACCACGTAAATCTTTCATGGTTTGAATAACCTCTTCTTCGGTTTCTCCTAAACCTAGCATAATTCCAGATTTAGTTCGCATTCCATTATCTTTTAAATATTTTAAAACACTTAAACTACGATCGTATTTTGCTTGTATACGAACTTCACGCGTTAACCTACGAACAGTTTCTACATTATGAGAAACTACTTCAGGAGCAACCTCTATGATTCTGTCGATTTGTTTTTCGTTTCCTTGAAAATCAGGAATTAATGTTTCTAAAGTTGTATTCGGATTTGCTCTACGAATTGCATTTACAGTTTCTGCCCAAATAATAGAGCCACCATCTTTTAAATCGTCTCTATCTACCGAGGTTAAAACCGCATGCTTAATGCTCATTAATTTAATTGAGCGTGCTACTTTTTCAGGTTCATCCCATTCAACAGTTTCTGGTCTACCGGTTTTTACACCACAAAAACCACAAGAACGAGTACATATATTACCTAAAATCATAAAAGTAGCCGTTCCTTCTCCCCAACACTCTCCCATGTTCGGACAGCTTCCACTAGCACAAATTGTATTTAATTTATACTTGTCTACTAAACCTCTTAATTCTGTATATTTTTTACCTACAGGTAATTTTACACGTAACCATTTTGGTTTTTTTACTCTTTCTGGTAATGTTACAGATTCGTTTGCCATTGTAATAAAAATTGAAAAGCAAATTTACGAAGAAAAAGCGTTATAAATTGCTTAAAAACCAAATACTAAATCCTACTAAAAAAACGATACCCACAATACTTAATATACGTAAAGATAATGTTGGTTGATTTTTCTTAGGAGTATGCTTACCTGTAATAAGTATATAATTTAAAATTGCATAAAAAGGAGCAGTTAAAAAAGATAAAACAGTAGCTATTTTAACTAAAAAGCCCATATCAGCTAAAAAATATTTTAGGATGATAAAAGTACCAATAGCTAAAAATAGTAACCAAAACCAATACCCAAGTTTATTTTTTTTATTAAACAACAAGTTTGATGTTTTTGTCATGGCTCTGGGTGATGCATCTAAAGTTGTTAAAGTGGTACTAAACATCGTTGTAAAAGCTGTAACGCCAATGAAAATATAGGAGTATTCACCTAAGTTTTTTGTATATAAATTTAATAATTGAGAAGCAAAAATAGTTCCTTTACTAGAAAAAGATTCTCCTGATTGGTACATAACAAATGCCCCGAGCATCACAAAACAAACCCCTAAAAAGAAAGTACCTATATAACCAACGTTAAAATCGAATATTGCAAGTTTAGGTTTAATTTGCTCAAATGTAGTTTTGCTTTTTTCTACAGTCCATAAAGAATGCCAAATAGAAATATCTAACGGAGCAGGCATCCATCCTAAAAAAGCAATTAAAAAGGTGATTTGTGCCGTTCCGCTTGGCAATATTTGCTGAAAGTTAAATCCTTTTTGAGTGTTAATTAAAGCTACATTTACTGCAATAATTGTGCTTATGGTTAGTGTAATAATAATATACTTTATTAAATTATCTAGTAATTTATATTTTCCTATTCCTAAAATAACAATACTAATAAGCGTTATTATTACAGACCATATTACAAGATCGCTGGTAAAACCAAAAATAGTAGAGGCCAAACTAGCAGTTACAATTGTTACTGCTGCCTGAATGGTAAACATGGTGGCAAAATTTAAAATATAATAACTGATTAAAACACCTTTACCTAATTTTTTATAACCATCTAAAAGGGTTTCACCTGTTGCAGCGGCATAACGCGGACCATACTGAAAGAAAGGATATTTAAAAATATTTACAATTAACAATGCCCAAAGTAATCCAAAACCAAAATCGGCACCTGCTCTTGTTGATTGCACTAGGTGAGACACACCTATAGCAGCGCCAGCAAATAACAATCCGGGGCCCAATGTGTTTGAAATAGATTTTTTCATGAAAAGAATATGAAATAGGTGTTTTATGTAAAAGTCTTTTAGTTGGTGTTTTAAACTAAAAATTATTGGTAAGTTAAGATTTCTTTATTATTTCAGCTAATAATTTTTTAGCTCTTAATAACTTAACTTTTACATTATTTATAGGTTCTCCTATAGAGTCAGAGATTTCTTTATAGCTAAGCTCTTGAAAAAAGCGTAAATTTATAACTTCTTGATATTTGGGTTTTAATTTTTTTAAATCTCTTAAAAGTTTTGCTAAATTTTGTTCTGTAATGATTTTATCTTCAGGTGATGGTGCATTGTCTATAATTTGAAAAGCAGCTTCTTCTTGCTCTTTGGTAGTTTCTATTAAAAGAGATGTTTTTTTCTTTCTTAAAGAATCAATATATACGTTTTTAGAGATGCTAATTAACCAAGTTTTAAATTCATATGCTTCATTATAAGTATTAATTTTATCAAAAGCTTTAGAAAAAGTACGAATAGTAATATCTTCAGCCTCATTGTCATTTTTTATTTTTGACAATTGATAATGGTAAACGCCGCTCCAAAAAGTATCTAACAAAAAATTAAAAGAAACTTGGTTACCTTCTTTAGCTTTCTGAATATGATTAAGTACTTTTTCTTTATTGATTTCCAATATATAAGTTTAGAAATTGTATATGATAAATATAGTCATTTAGTGTAATACTAAACAAAAATAATGTTTTATGAAGTTGTTAAAAGAGGCTTTATAATAATTTATATTATAAAATTTAGCAATAGAGTTTTAAAGTAATTAACCTTTATGTTCAGGTTCTGCACAGGTATCAAACTGATCTGGTGTTTTTCCGCAAAAACCACATGCTTCACCATTTTCATTTAACATTGGGTTTTGACTAGCACAAGTACCCGCAAACTCACCGTCTTTTTTTGCCCATATTTTTATAGCAATTCCTGCAATAGCTAGTGCTAATAATCCGATAGTAACAAAAAATAGTTTCATTTTATATAATTTAGTATAGCAAAGATACGAATTCTCTTTTTTTTGAGAATTGCTTTATAATAATTTTAAAGTAACTAATTTAATTAAATTATATTTACTTCAATTTCTAAATCTATAGAGAATTTACCTTTAACAGTATTCTGAATATTTTGAGCTAATTCATAGATTTCACTACCATTTGCGCCACCATAGTTAACAAGTACTAGGGCTTGTTTTTCATGTACACCGTATTCTCCAAAACGTTTTCCTTTGAATCCGCATTGTTCAATTAACCAACCCGCAGGTATTTTTATAGTTTCTTTAGATATTGGGTAATTTGGAATTTCAGGAAACTCTTCTTTTAAATTTAGAAAATGAGCTTTAGTTATTACAGGATTCTTAAAAAAACTACCGCTATTACCTATTTTTTTAGGGTCTGGTAATTTTGATTGACGAATAGTGATAATTGCATCAGAAATATCTTTAATGCTAGGATTCGTTATGTTTTTTAAAGCCAACTCTGTTTCAATAGCTCCGTAAGAAGAGTTTAGTTTATGCTGGTTTTTAGTAAGTTTAAAATTAACAGCAGTAATAATGTATTTTCCTTTTTGGGTGTTTTTAAAAATAGAATTTCGATATCCAAATTCGCATTCAGTATTCGAAAATTCAATTAATTTTCCTGTTTGTATTTCAACAGCTTCTACACGTGTAATTGTGTCTTTTACTTCTACACCGTATGCCCCAATATTTTGAATAGGACAAGTACCTACATTACCCGGAATTAATGATAAGTTTTCAAGACCTCCATAATTTTGAGAAACACACCATAATACAAATTCATGCCAGTTTTCACCCGCATTTACAGTTAGGTAAACATCGTTGTTGTTTTCTTTATCAATCGAAATTCCCTTTATATTTATATGTACAACAAGTTTTTCGATATCTTTAGTAAGCAACATATTACTACCGCCAGATATCAAAAAAATATCTTTTTCAGTTCTTAAAAGCTGTTGTAAACTGTAAAGAGAATCAATAGAAACAAAACGTTTGGCATTTACATTAATACCAAACGTATTGTATTCTTTTAAAGGTATGTTTTCTTGAATATTCAATAAACTATTTATTGTATTGCTCTAAAGCAATTTTTAAAAGTTCTACCGAACGTATTAAATCTGTTTTATTTAACACATAAGCAATACGAACTTGGTTTTTACCTTCTCCTTCAGTTGAATAAAATCCGCTTGCAGGTGCTACCATAATAGTTTCATTATTATGATTAAATTCTTCTAATAACCATTGAGAAAACTTATCAGTATCGGCTACAGGTAATTCAGCAACACAGTAAAACGCCCCTTTAGGATTGGCAATTTTTACTCCCTCGATTTTTTGAAGTTCTGAAATTAAAGTATTTCTACGATCTTGGTATTCTTCAATAACTTCATCAAAATAAATTTGTGGAGTTTCTAAAGCAGCTTCACTAGCTAATAAAGCATAAGTAGGCGGACTTAAACGTGCCTGAGCAAACTTAATAGCTGTACTAATAAATTCTTCGTTTTTAGAAACGATGCAACCAATTCTTGCGCCACACATACTATAGCGTTTAGAAACAGAATCGATCATGATAGCGTTTTGCTCTAAGCCATCTAAAGACATTATAGAGTTGTGTTTTACACCATCGTAGGTAAACTCACGGTATACTTCATCAGCAATTAAAAATAAATCGTGTTTTAAAACAATTTGCTTTAATTTTTCGATTTCTTCTTTACTGTATAAATATCCTGTTGGGTTACCTGGGTTACAAATTAAAATTGCTTTTGTTTTTGAAGTAATCAATTTTTCGAAATCTTCAATAGCAGGTAATGCAAAGTTATTTTCTATTTTAGAAATAACAGGAACCACTGTTACTCCAGATGCAGTAGAAAATCCGTTATAATTGGCATAAAAAGGTTCAGGGATAATAATTTCATCACCCGGATCTGTAATACTACCAATACTAAACAATAAAGCTTCAGAGCCACCAGTGGTAGCTACAATATTGTTAGCATTAACTTGTATATCGTTTTTAGCATAGTAATTCGCTAATTTAGTTCTGTATTCTTCAGAACCTTCAGAGCGCGCATATGATAAAACTTTAATAGTATTATTTTTAACAGCATCAAGTGCAACTTGAGGTGTATTTATATCGGGTTGACCTATGTTTAAATGAAAAACTTTAGTTCCGTTTTTTTTAGCAGCTTCAGCAAAAGGCACCAATTTACGAATTGGTGATTGCGGCATAATGCTTCCTTTTTTAGAAATATGTGGCATTGTAAATAGAATTAGTTGTTTAAAAGGCAAATTTGCGAATTATTTTTCATTTAATAAACTTGTAGCGTATGAAAGTTAGAGGTTAAAAAAATCATAAAAAAATAAAATTGTAAATAGAAGATTGTATATTTAAAGTTAATCTTTAATTCCCTTCTTTTTGAGAAAATATTTACTTTATATTATCGTTTCTTTTTTTTGTTTATCTGTCTATTCACAAAACAAATTTAATTTTTTCGGTCAAAATAAGAACAAGCAAGAATTGTCATTTAAATTAATAAATAATTTAATTGTTATTCCTTTAGAAATTAATGGGCAAAAATTATCTTTCATTTTAGATACAGGTGTAAATAAAACCATTTTATTTAATTTATCTGAAAAAGATAGTGTTGGTTTAAATAATGTAGAAAAAGTATCAATAAGAGGTTTAGGAAGTGGAGATCCAGTAGATGCTTTATTATCAAAAGGAAATAATTTTAGGGTTAAAAACATCTTAAGTTCAAATCAAGAATTATATGTTATTTTAAATGATGCCTTTAGTTTGTCAGCAAAAATGGGGACGACTATTCATGGTATTATTGGTTACGATTTATTAAAAGATGTTATTGTTAAAATTAATTATAACAGTAAAAGAGTAACTTTTTATAACCCAGAAACTTATAAAAATTCGAGATGTAGAAATTGCGAAACTTTTCCGTTACAATTTTATAGAAACAAGCCATATATTGATGTTAAAGCAAGAATTGATACTATTAAAAATACAGAGATAGCTGTAAAGTTATTAATAGATACTGGTGGCACAGATGCAATTTGGTTGTTCGAGAATACAAAAGAAGTTATTAAAACCCCAATAAAACATTTTAAAGATATTTTAGGAGAAGGAATTAGTGGAACTATTTACGGGAACAGAAGTAAAATTCCACAAGTTTCTTTAGGTAAGTTTTTAATAGAGAAACCAACAGTTTCTTTTTTAGATTCTACATCAACTTTTAATGCACGTCGTTTTAAAGAACGTAATGGAAGTATTGGAGGTAATATCTTAAAGCGTTTTAAAATATGGATAGATTACCAGAATAAAACAATTACGTTAAAAAAGAATGCTTCATTAAAAGATGGATTTTATTATAATATGAGTGGTTTACATTTAATTTATGTAGGACAAGAATTAGTAAAACAAAAAGGAAATACCAAAGTGGTAGATTCATATGGTAATAACCATTCTAATAAAAATAATATTATTTCATTTGTAAATACATATTATTACAAATTTAAGCCGAAGTATAAGGTAGATAGGGTAGTTGAAGGTTCTCCAGCAGAAAGAGCTGGGCTTTTAAAAGGAGATGTTCTAAAATATATAAATGGTAAAAAAGCCTATGAGTATGAGTTGAGTGAAATTCTAAATATTTTTCAAACAAAACCAAATAGAAAAATAAAAATTAAAGTAGAAAGGTTAGGTGTTAATTTAAATTTTGAATTTCGATTAGAAAAAAGGATATAAAAAAAGCGTCAGTTATTAAACTGACGCTTTTTTTATATTTAAAAAGGATAGCTTACTCACTATCACTCATCATAGTTTTTGCTTTTACAGGAGCTACATCTTTAGAAATAAAACCTTTAATTTTAAGCATTGTTCTAGATTTCTTAGCATTAGAGATTACAGTAATAGCTTTAGAAAAACCACCTGCTCTTTTAGTATCATAAGAAACTTCAATTTGTCCTTTTTGTCCTGGCATAATTGGTGCTTCAGGTTTTTTAGGAACTGTACATCCACAAGTAGATTTAATATCTTTAATAATTAAAGGAGCATCACCTATGTTTGTAAATGTAAATACACGTTTACCTTCAGAACCAAGACCTACTTTACCGTAGTCTATAGTTTCAGTTTCAAATTTAAATTCTTGAGCACTTACTGTTAATGTGATAAAACAAACAGCGATAATTGATAAAATTGTTTTCATAATTGATAAATTTAATTTAGGGGCATAAACCACCACAAATTTAGGGTTATTTTTTTAGTTTTAAAAAAATCTACATCTTATTTTCTGTACCTCAGAGATAGTTGTATTTTTGCTTAATTGAATTTCAAAAATAATGCCAAAAAGCACAGAGCTTAATCATTTGGTTATAAAGATATAAAAAACAGATGAATATTCCATCAAAATATAATTCTAAAGAAGTAGAAGGGAAGTGGTATGACTACTGGATGAAGCATAATTACTTCCATTCAGAAGTAGATGATAGAGAACCTTATACAATTGTAATTCCACCACCAAATGTTACCGGAGTGTTGCATATGGGGCATATGTTAAACAACACCATTCAAGATGTATTAATTCGTCGTGCACGTTTACAAGGTAAAAATGCTTGTTGGGTTCCTGGTACAGACCACGCATCTATTGCTACCGAAGCAAAGGTTGTTGCTAAGTTAAAAGAGCAAGGAATTGATAAAAACGATTTAACTCGTGAAGAGTTTTTAGCGCATGCTTGGGAATGGAAAAATGAATATGGAGGAATTATTCTTGATCAATTAAAAAAGTTAGGAGCTTCTTGTGATTGGGAGCGAACTGCTTTTACAATGGATCCGGCGTTGTCTGAATCTGTTATTAAAGTTTTTGTTGATTTATACAATAAAGGATTAATTTACCGTGGATATAGAATGGTAAATTGGGATCCTGAGGCTAAAACAACACTTTCAGACGAAGAGGTTATTCATATAGAAAAACAAGGAAACCTTTATTATTTAGAGTATCAAATAGAAGGATCTGAAGATAAATTAACGATTGCAACAACGCGTCCGGAAACTATTTTTGGAGACACCGCTATTTGTATCAACCCAAATGATGAACGTTTTACACATTTAAAAGGTAAAAAAGCAATTGTTCCGCTTTGCGGAAGAGTGATTCCGATTATTGAAGATGAATATGTAGATGTTGAATTCGGAACAGGTTGTTTAAAAGTTACGCCTGCACATGACGAAAATGATAAAGCTCTTGGAGATAAGCATAAATTAGAGGTAATTGATATTTTTAATGATGATGCTTCTTTAAATTCTTTCGGATTACATTATAAAGGACAAGATCGTTTTGTAGCAAGAAAATCAGTAGTAAAAGAGTTAGAAGAAAAAGGGATTTTAGTAAAAACGGAAGTTCACACGAATAAAGTAGGAACATCAGAAAGAACAAAAGCTGTTATAGAGCCTAGATTATCAGATCAGTGGTTTTTAAAGATGGAAGATTTAGCAAAACCTGCTATTGAAGCTGTTTTAGGAGAAGATAGTGAGGTTACTTTATATCCGAAGAAATTCGAAAATACTTACCGTCATTGGATGGAAAATGTGCGTGATTGGAATATCTCGCGTCAATTATGGTGGGGACAACAAATTCCTGCTTATTTCTACGGAGACGGAAAAGAAGATTTTGTAGTTGCAACCACTATTGAAGAAGCAGTAAAATTAGCACAAGACAAAACTAAGAATGCTTCGCTGTCGGCGTCTGACTTAAGACAAGATGAAGATGCTTTAGATACTTGGTTTTCTTCTTGGTTATGGCCAATGAGTGTTTTTGACGGAATTAATAACCCAGAGAACGAAGAAATTAAATATTATTATCCAACAAACGATTTAGTTACCGGGCCAGATATTTTATTTTTCTGGGTTGCACGTATGATTGTTGCAGGTTATGAATATAAAGATGAGCGTCCGTTCGAGAATGTTTATTTAACAGGTTTAGTGCGTGATAAACAACGTCGTAAAATGTCTAAATCATTAGGTAATTCACCTGATGCATTAAAGTTAATAGAAGAGTACGGAGCAGACGGTGTAAGAGTTGGTTTATTATTAAGTTCTGCTGCAGGTAACGATTTAATGTTTGATGAAGACTTATGTCAGCAAGGAAAAGGTTTTGCGAATAAAATCTGGAATACTTTCCGTTTGATAAAAGGTTGGGAAATAGATGCTAGTTTAGCGCAACCAGAAACTGCCAAAATAGGTTTAGAATGGTACGAAGCTAAGTTTCAAAAAGCTTTGTTAGAAATAGAAGATCATTTTTCTAAATACCGTTTGTCGGATGCTTTAATGACTATTTATAAACTAATTACAGATGATTTTTCATCGTGGTTATTAGAAATTGTAAAGCCTGGTTATCAGCAACCAATTGATGCTAAAACTTATAATGAAGTAATACAGGTATTAGAAAATAACCTAAAAATATTACATCCGTTTATGCCATTTTTAACAGAAGAAATTTGGCAACATATTACAGAGAGAACTCCAGAAGAGGCTTTAGTAATAGCTTTATATCCTAAAAAAGAGAAAGTAAATGAAAATTTGGTAGAGAATTTTGATTTTGCAACAGAAATTATTTCGGGAATTAGAACAATAAGAAAAGATAAAAATATTTCGTTTAAAGAAACTGTGGAATTATCGGTTGTAAATAACGAAAAATATACTACTGATTTTGATGCAATAATACAGAAGTTAACAAACGCTGCTGTAATTAATTATGTAACAGATAAGATTGAAGGAGCTGCTTCGTTTAGAGTAAAATCAAATGAATACTTTGTACCTATATCTCTTGATAATATAGATGTAGAAGCTGAAATAATTAAGTTAAAAGCTGAGTTAAAAAGAGCTGAAGGATTTTTATTTGGAGTTCAGAAAAAATTATCTAATGAACGTTTTGTGAGTAACGCGCCTGAGCAAGTAATTATTACCGAACGTAAAAAAGAATCAGATTCATTGGCAAAAATAAAAACGATTAAAGCTAGTTTGGCTAGTTTAAGTTAAAACATATTTAATTCATAAAAAAAACGCAAAGCAGAGTAAGCTTTGCGTTTTTTTTATGAATTAAAATTGCATTAATTTTTATCAATTACATCACCAGAACCAATTGAGCTTGTGTCAATATTTTTTGGATTCCCTTTGTAATATACACTTCCAGAGCCAACAATACTTGCTTTTATTTTAGTAGACACAGTTGTTTGTACACTTCCAGATCCGGCAATACTTGCTTTTAAGCTATTTGTGTTTAATTCATATGCTCTTACACTTCCAGATCCGGCTATAGAACATTTAAAGTTATCCGTATTTCCTTTCAATTTAATATAACCAGAGCCACCAATTGATGTCTTTACAGTATTTGCATCCACATTTACAGTGATATTACCAGAGCCACCAATATTAAATGAAGCCTCATCTGACTTTAAACGTTTTTTTACAGTGATATTACCAGAGCCACCTAATGAAATAGCATTAATTTTTTCAAAAGTAATTGTAATAACTATACCTTCAGTTGTTTTAATATTTGTGTTTTCTTTAAAATTAACATTTAATTTGCCTTTTTTTACAGTTGTTTCTATGTAGGGTAATATATTTTCTTCTCCTTCAATAGTTATTTTTCCTTCATTTCCATCTACTAAATTTACATCAAAAGAACCACCTACATTTACTTTATCAAATTTATCAATCGATCTTGTTTTAGTAATTACGTTACCATTTCCTTTAATTTTCTTAGAGTTCCACCAACTTTGTGCGTTGATTGATATTGATACTAAGATTATAACTGTTGTTAAAAGTTGTTTTTTCATTGTATTGTTTTTTGAGTTATAATTAGTTACTTTTATGTTTTTATAAAATATGTCAAGAAGTTTTAAAGCATACAGCTTAGTTTATTTTTCAGCATGTTTACTATCTTTATTTTTTATTGATACAGATAAATCAATTAAAGAGATGGTTATCAAGGTTTTTTCTTTGATGTTTTTGTCATTTTTATATTTAAGTTCTTCTAAAAAAATAAATTATTTTTATGTATTCATATTAATGAATTCTATTGCTTCTGATGCATTTTTAATCTTCGATGATGATTTTATGATGTTTGGAATTTTATTATTATTAATAAATAGATTCTTATATATAATTCTTGCAAGAAAAGCATTGTTTAATACTTCGGTTAAAATTTTATTAACTTACTTAATACCAAGTCTGCTTTTATTTGTAACAATTTTTATTTTGTTAAAACCTTATATTCAAGAAATATCATTGCCTTTTTTTTTAATGGGAATAACTTCTGCAATAATGATAGGGCTGTCGTTTTTTAATTACTTAAAGACAATGAATAAAAAGAATATGTTCTTTTTGTTTGGTATTTTACTAATTGTCATTGCTGATATTTTAATAGCTTTTAATAAATTTTTAGATTACCATATTCTTCTTGTAGTAGTTTACACTATAATGTATTACATAGCAAGGTATTTAATTTGTTTATCAATGATAGATAAAAAATCTAGTCTTT
This sequence comes from uncultured Tenacibaculum sp., assembly GCA_964021635.1. GTDB lineage: Bacteria > Bacteroidota > Bacteroidia > Flavobacteriales > Flavobacteriaceae > Polaribacter. The sequence continues at coordinate 25,512 of CAXHZZ010000009.1, read as the reverse complement.
AATTTTTAAAGAAACACCGCCGTATTTAGATTTTATAGTAATGGATGACTTAGAGTTATCATTGCCATATGCCCCTTCATAGTATTTTGAAGTAGTTTTTTTTATGCTTTTGTAAAGCTCTATCTTGTTTTCTGGGTAATTAAAACCAGCATAATCTAAATCAATAGTAAAGTTAAAATTATTGTCATTGCTAGTGCCTAGTTTAATACCTGCGTAGCTACCATCTATTATAACTTCTTCAAAATCTTTCATAATATTTTCGATTTTAACGCTCCCAAATTCGGTATCAATTTTAAGTTTTTTTCTTAAATTTCCGATTGATATTCCTGCATAATCAGAACTACCAGAAATACTTTTAACATCCTTTACAGAAATACTACCATAATCACTATTAAACTTTAAGTTTTCAGTTAAACCTATTTTTACAGTAGAATAATCAGCATTTACATTTAAGACTCCTGATGTTTCTATTTTTAGTTTAGAATAATCAATATTGATACTACCAGATTTTATGAAATTAATTTCCGAACTACCACAATAATCAAGATTAATAGTATTCGAATCATTTAATAACTGATCTACATTTATGTTTCCGTAATCACAATTTAAATTAGCCTTTCCTTTAAGTTTGTCTATTTCAATAGCACCATATTTGTTATTTAAATCGGCATTATTAGTTATGGGCATTTTTATAAAATAATTAATTTTATAGTTAATATTATCGTTACTTCCCCATAACCAATTAGATTTTACAGTTTCTATCTTAGTCCTAGCTTCTACTAAATCTTTAGAAGCTTCGAAAAGAACGTTTATCGAATTAAGCTTTTTATCAACATTACTTAAATCGTTTCCTTTTACAGTTATTTTAACCTCAATTTCAATACGGTTTTTATCCCAAGTAATTACGTTTACATTACCATATTTATTATTGATATATAAGGTTGCGTTTTTGTTAACGATAAAGTCTTTGCTAATCGTTTTGCTTTTTTCGTGCTTTTTTTTATCATTAGCCAACATTACAGTTGGTAATAGTAAAAAAAGTAATATGAGTTTATAAAATTTCATCATCTATAATTTCTAATTTAGCTGGGTTTTTTTGTTGCTCTAGTTGTAGTAAAAGTCTTTCTAATACATTTAATCTTTGTTGATAATTACCAATCATTTTCTGAATAACCTGACGCTTATTTTCGTTTTTTGTTAATTCTTTAACAAGTGATTTGTAATGATCTTCTAGGTCTTCAATTTCATTTAAAGAATCTTCAATAATAGTCTCAGTTTCAATGTTTCTATATTGCTCTAATTCTTTTAACTCTTGATTTATTGTTGATACAAAAAAACTTTGTGCTTCTGCCATCTTAGGCGAAACATCCGCAAGATCATAACTGTTTTGTTGATGACTATTACCAATATAAAACCCTAAAACGAGTATTATAGATGCAGCAATACTTAACCAAAAAATAGTTGGTTTTTGTTGTTTTTTCTGAGCTTCAATTTTTCTTTGGAAACGTTCTGAATGACCAGAATGAGGTTCGAATATATCGAAATCATTTTCATCAAAAAACTGATGTAATTTATCCTCCATATGCTTGTTTTTTATTTGTATTAGCTAGTAATACTTGCTTTAATTTCTTTTTTGCTCTCGATATTGTGGTACGTACATTTTCGTTCGTATAATTTAAAATTTCAGAGATTTCTTCATAATCATACCCTTCAATTAAATTTAAAGTTAATACAATTCGGTAATTTTCTTTTAGGTTCTGTAAACTTTCCATTACCTGTTTTATATCTAACGAATTATAGTTAATAAGTGTTTCTTCAACTTCATAATTAGGAATAACATCCATCTTAACTTCTTCGTATCTATTATTTTTTTTTAATTGAGTAAGACTTTTATTTACTACAATTCTTTTTAACCAAGCCCCAAAAGCAACTTCACCTTTAAAAGTATTTAATTTTGTAAAAGCAGTTAAAAATGCTTCCTGAATTAAATCTTCAGCCTCAAACTCGTCTTTTAAAATACGATAAGCACTATTGTACATTGCTTTATAATAGGCATTGTACACTTGCATTTGTGCATTGCTATCGCTTTTTTTACAGCGCTCGATTAGTTGGTTGATATGTGTTTTTTTAGACTCCAATGAAATCATTCTATACTAGAGACAATTTGGTTTTTGAATTGTGACAGTTATTTTGATAAAAATAAAATTTTATTCTAAAAAAGAGGCGATAAAACTAGTAATAATCTGTAATTGAGTGTAATATATTTATTGTAATTTTTAATATGTTAAAGAAAAAAGAGGTTTAATAAACCGAATCAAAATATGTATATTTGGCATAATGATTGACAGTGTAAAAATTATAGAATGTCCGCGAGATGCGATGCAAGGAATTAAAAGTCATTTTATTCCTACAGAAGCAAAGGCAAAATATATCAATTCACTTTTAAAAGTTGGATTTGATACTATAGATTTTGGAAGTTTCGTATCACCAAAAGCAATTCCTCAAATGAGAGATACAGCCGAGGTTTTATCGAAATTAGATTTATCAACAACAAAAAGTAAGTTGTTAGCAATTGTAGCCAATGTTAGAGGTGCTAATGATGCTTCGCAGTTTGAGGAGATAGATTATTTAGGATATCCCTTTTCGATATCAGAAAACTTTCAAATGCGAAACACGCACAAAACAATAGATCAGTCTATAGATACGTTAAAAGAAGTGTTAGCAATAGCAGGTAGAACTAATAAAGAAGTTGTAGCGTATTTGTCAATGGGTTTTGGTAATCCTTATGGAGATCCTTGGAGTGTTGAAATTGTTGGAGAGTGGACGGAAAAACTGTCTAATTTAGGTGTTAAAATTTTATCATTATCAGACACTGTTGGTAGCTCAACACCTAAGGATATAGATTATTTATTTTCAAACCTAATACCTAGCTACCCACAAATAGAATTTGGAGCTCATTTACATACAACACCAACAAAATGGCATGAAAAAGTAGATGCCGCTTTTAAAGCAGGATGTCATCGTTTTGATGGTGCAATTAAAGGTTATGGAGGTTGCCCAATGGCAAAAGACGATTTAACAGGTAATATGCCAACTGAAAAATTATTGTCATATTTTACTGCAAATAAAGTAACAACAAATATAAAACCAATGAGTTTTGAAAGTGCTTATAACAAAGCACTTGAAGTTTTTTAATAAAATATGAAATTTAAATTTATCATACTTTTTTTACTTTTTACATCACTTTGTCAATCTCAAATGGACAAAAGGATAGGGGTATGGCAAATTCGAAACGGAGAATTAATAAAAAACAGGTCTAATAAAAATGATTTAGCAAACGATTATTGGAAAGAATTTTATAGAATTTTTCCGCAAGAGTTAACAACAAGGTTTGTTAGAAGAATTCTTTTAATGACTGACGGTGTTGATGAAAAAACAGGTGCATTAGTATCTTTAAATTCTAGAAATGATAAATGGCAGTTAGAAATAGATGTTAAAGATGTTAACTTAAAATCTAGAGATAAAAAAAGATTACATGAATCTATTTATACAATGGTTCATGAATTTGGCCATTTATTAACACTGAATAAAACTCAAATAAGGCCAACAAAAAAACAAGAACAACAAGAAGGAGAGTTGTATTTAACCTTAGAAGGCGAAGCCTATAAGGATAGTTATATAAATAAGTTTGTAAACCTATTTTGGAAAGGTAATTTATTAACACGTTGGGATACAATTCAGAAAGAATATTGTTTTACCGAAGCAAATTGTGTTGAAAAATTATATGATCTATACAATAATAATCGCTCGGAGTTTTTAACAGACTACGCAGCCGAAAGTCCTGAAGAAGATATTGTAGAAAGTTGGACCGCCTTTGTTTTAAGATCTAAAATTAGAAGACCTAAAACAACTGCACACAAAAAAATAAACTTCTTTTATCAATTTCCAGAGTTGGTAGCCTATCGAAAAATGATTAGACAAAATACTCGTAAATATCTTCATTAGAATATGTAAGTTTGCTTCATTAAAAAACACACAATGAAACAAGTTAAAATTCTATTTATAATAACTCTAACAATCTTTATAATAGGTTGTACTTCTAAGAAAAGCAACGATACTGCTCATCAATTTAAAAAAGAAGCAGGAAAAACTTACTTTAATATATTACAACTAAACGACGTATACGAAATAGCACCTATTCAAGGAGGAAAGTTTGGGGGAATGGCTAGAGTAGAAACTGTGCATCAAAATTTATTAAAAGAAAATAAAAACACCATGCTTGTTTTGGCAGGAGATTTTTTAAATCCTTCATTAATCGGAACCATGAAAGTTGATGGCTCTCGAGTAAGAGGTAAGCAAATGGTTGAAGTAATGAATGCCATGAATTTTGATCTTGTAGCTTTTGGTAATCATGAGTTAGATTTAAGTTATACTAGTTTACAGGAAAGATTAAATGAAAGTAATTTCGATTGGATTTCATCAAATGTATTGCATAATAAAAATGGAGAACACACTTATTTTCATAAAATCATCAAAGGAAAAAAAGAAAACCTTAAAGACTCTTTTATTAAAGAATTTGATAATGAAGATGGTACCAAATTAAAGATAGGTTTTATAAGCGCTTGTATTCCGTCAAACCCAAAAGGTTATGTGTTTTATGGAGATATGTATGAAGAAATACAAAGAGCTTTTAATGATATAAAAGATAAAGTTGATGTTGTTATAGGCTTAACGCACTTAACATTAGAGCAAGACAAAAAAGTAGCAGAAATGTTTCCTAATATTCCCTTAATAATGGGAGGGCACGAGCATACTAATACTTACGAACATGTAGAGAATGTAATTATTGCAAAGGCAGATGCAAATGCAAAAACAGCTTATATTCATAGATTTGAATATGACCCAGCAACAAAAAAGGTGCAATTAAAATCAGAATTAAAAGAGATTAATGATCAAATTTCTACAGATAAAAACGTAGGAGAGATTGTAACTAAATGGCAAGGAATTTTAAAGAATAAAATTCAAGATATAGTACCAAATCCGTATGAAGTAGTTTATAAGGCAAAAACGCCGTTAGATGCAACAGAAACAGCTATAAGAAGTGTGCAAACTAATATGGGGCAAATCATTACAAAAGCAATGAGTTTTGCTTATGATAACAAAGTAGATTGTGCTTTAGTAAACGGAGGTTCTGTTCGTATTGATGATGTTTTAGAAGGAGATATAAATGTTGTAGATATTTTTAGGGTTTTACCTTATGGTGGGGCTGTTTTAAAAGTTAAAATTAAAGGAAACTTACTAAAAGAAGTTTTAGATTACGGTTTTAATGCCGCAGGTACTGGCGCTTATTTACAGCGTTACAATGCTAGTAAAGTAAATGATAATTGGCAAATAGCTAATGAACCTATAAATTTAAATAAAGTATATACAGTAGCTTTTTCAGATTATTTATTAAGAGGATTAGATATTCCTGTTTTATCTGATAAAAACCCCAACGTTCTTTCGGTTTATAAACCAAAAGAAGGTGAATTAAGCTTTGATATTCGTAAAGCCATTATTAATTACTTAAAAAATAACTAATACTGATTTATGGCTTATTAAGATTTGTTTTAAATATTATTTAAAATAAATCTTAATAATTTTTTATTATTTAGAATAGGTCTATATATTTGCATAAAATTATTAAAACTAAATCTAAATAAAAATGAAAAGATTTTTTCTTTCAACATTAGCTGTTTCTACATTAATAATAACTTCTTGTTCTAATAACGAAGAGCTAATAAATAACGTTACAGCACCAGCTACATATTCTTTTGAAAGAAATGGAGCAACTTCAGTAAGTTTTTCAGGTCAAACCACTAGAATTTTAATGTCTGAAGAAATTATAAGTGCTTTAAAAAACAATAGCTTTTCAGAAGCTCAAATTGATGGAATGTATAATAATACAGGAGACAATTTTGCAAATGCAGCTCTTAACGCAGAAACAAGTAAAGTTGTAAGAAAGAAAACAGCAGCTTCTTTTGACTTCTTTGGCGGTTCAGCAGATGTTAATGTAACAGCAGATTTTGACGGATGGATTGCAGAACAAGTAAATGAGGTATACCCTAACTGGGATGGTCCTAAAGCAGTTGCAGGTTCAGCAGGAGCTATACAAGAAGCAGGTGGCTCTATACGTTATATTAATGGTAAGGGTTTAGAGTTAAATCAAGCTTTTAATAAAGGTTTAATTGGAGCTATGATGGTAGATCAAATGTTAAACAATTATATCAGTTCAAATATATTAAATGGTTTTGAAGATGCTAATGACGCAGAAACTTTAGTAGATGGTAAAAACTATACTGATATGGAGCATGATTGGGATGAAGCATACGGTTATTTATTCGGAGGTGCTGATTCAGCAAATTTTACGACTCCATTAAACGAAATTGGAGATTCTGACAGTTTTTTAAATAAATATTTAGGTCGTGTAAATGATGATGCTGATTTTGCAGGAATAGCAAAAGATATTTATGATGCTTTAAAATTAGGTAGAGCAGCAATTGTTGCTAAAAACTATGAGATACGTAATGAACAAGCAGCAATTATTAGAGAAAAAGTATCTGAAGTAATTGGTGTAAGAGCGGTTTACTATTTACAACAAGCTAAAGCAGTTTTAGAAGCTCCAGGAACTACTGATTATGCTACAGCTTTTCATGGTTTATCAGAAGCTTATGGTTTCATTTATAGTTTACAGTTTACAAGACAACCAAATAGTAATAGTCCTTATTTAACAAGAACAGAAGTAACCACTATTTTAGATAATATATATACTAATAAAACCAATGGTTTTTGGGATGTAACTTCTAGTGAGTTACAAACAGCATCAGAAACTATTGCAGCTAAGTTTAATTTTACAGTTACAGAGGCAGGTAGCTAGAATAATTAAATTTACTGATTTTTTATAACAAAAGTAGCTGCATTTTTGTGGCTACTTTTTTATCTTTGCATACTTATTTAGAATAAATAGAAATAAAATGTTTAAAAAAATTATTACTTTTTTACTATTAGCTGTATTAATTTATGCTTGTGGTTCAGATAGTGAAACAGATTTAGGAACAACAGATAATTTTAATAGAGGAGCTCTGTTAATTAATGTTGCCGATAATATTATTATTCCAGCTTTTCAAGATTTTAGTGATAAATTATCAGAATTAAAAACAACATCAGAAGCTTTTAATAACAATCCTAATACCACCAATTTAGAAACTTTAAGAAGCTCTTGGTTACAATCATATAAAGCTTGGCAACATGTAGAAATGTACGATATTGGTAAAGCAATAGATTTTGGTACAGATACTAGAACAGGTGGAACAGGTTTTTCAGCACACTTTAATGTGTTTCCGTTAACTGTAGCGACAGTTGAAAGCAATGTTGCTAACGGAGCATATAATTTTGATGAAATTCCAAATTACTCAGCACAAGGTTTTCCAGCTTTAGATTATCTGTTATATGGAGTTGCTGCAGATGATACAGCTATTATTGAAAAATATACAACCAATGCAAGCGCAGTAAATTATAAAAAATATATTTCTGATATTGTAGATAAGATGATTGCCGTAAACTCTCAAATTTTAAACGATTGGAAAGATAATTTTAGAGATACTTTTGTAACTTCAACAGCTAACACAGCTACATCTTCTTTAAATAAATTGATAAACGATTTTATTTTTAATTATGAAAAGAATTTTCGTGCAAAAAAAATAGGAATACCGGTTGGTGTTTTTTCTTCATCTTCTTTACCTGAAAAAGTAGAAGGATTATATGCAAAAGATAATTCTAAGCAATTAGCTTTAGAAGCTTTAATATCAATAGAAAGAGTTTTTAACGGAACGAGCTTTAACGGAACTGCTTCGGGTATTGGATTTAAAAATTATCTAGAAGAATTAGATAGAGCTGATATTGCTAATGCAATTACTAATCAATTAGCAATTGCACGTAAACAAATTAATGGTTTAAATGATAATTTATATCAGCAAATTATAGATAATGAAAGTAATTTGTTAAATGTATATAGCGAAATACAAAAAGTAGTAGTACTTTTAAAAGTAGATATGCTAAATGCATTTAATGTTTCTCTAGATTATGCAGATGCAGATGGAGACTAATAAAAAATAATATACAATAAAAACTGTCTGGTTTATAGACAGTTTTTTTATTTCTATGTTTCAAAAATATCTATCAAAAAAAACTAACGCAGCTCCATTAGCAGTATTCCGAATATTATTTGGTATTATGATGTTTTTTAGCATTGTAAGATTCTGGTATCATGGATGGATAGAAAAATTATATTTACAACCTAAATTTCAGTTTTCATACTACGGTTTTGAGTGGGTTAAGCCAATAGGTAATTATACTTATTTACTATTTATAATTTGTGCTATTTCTTCGATTTTAATTAGTATTGGTTATAAATATAGAATTGCTATTTTATCTTTCTTTTTATCCTTTACATATATCGAATTAATGGATAAAACCACATACTTAAACCATTATTATTTTATAAGTATAGTAAGTTTTTTGTTAATTTTTTTACCTGCTAACAAACGTTTTTCACTAGATGCTTATTTTAAAAAAGTATCTTATAAAAATATTCCAAACTGGACAATAGACAGTATAAAGTTACTTTTAGGAATCGTTTATTTTTACGCAGGATTAGCCAAATTAAATTCAGATTGGTTATTTAGAGCACAACCACTAAAAATATGGCTAACATCTAAATACGATTTACCACTAATAGGAGAAACGTTAATGCACCAAAATTGGTTTCATTATGCAATGAGTTGGGGAGGTATGTTGTACGATTTAACAATTCCTTTTTTATTACTATATAAAAGAACTCGCGTCTTGGCATTTATGTTTGTGGTGTTTTTTCATGTATTTACAAGAGTTTTGTTTCCTATAGGAATGTTTCCTTTTATAATGATAGTTGCTACATTAATCTTTTTTGATGCTCGTTTTCATGAAAAAATCATTAAAATTATTAAAAGTATTCTTTGTATTTCTTCGCATAAAGTAAAAGAGCTAGCAAATTTTAATTTCACGATTCTCAATAATAAAATAAGCACCACAATTGTAAGTTTTCTACTAATAATTCAATTACTTTTTCCTTGGAGATACTTGCTGTATCCAGGAGAGTTATTTTGGACAGAGCAAGGTTATCGTTTTTCTTGGAGGGTAATGTTAATGGAAAAATCAGGATACACAACCTTTAAAATTGTAGATGCAAAAACAGGTGAGTTTTTTTATGTTCAGAATGAAGATTTTTTAACTTCATTTCAAGAAAAACAAATGAGTTTTCAGCCTGATTTTATATTAGAATATGCACATTATTTAGGAAATCATTTTAAAAAGGATGGTCATCAAAATATTCAGGTATATGTAGATAGTTATGTTGCTTTAAACGGAAGGTTAAGTAAACGCTACTTAAACCCAAATGTTAACCTGTATAAAGTGACAGAAAACTTTAAAAATAAAGATTGGATATTACCATTTAATGATAAAATTAAAATTTATGGATTATAAATTAATCACATTTCTCCTTTTTTTTAATGCAGTTGTTTTTGCACAAAATAAAGTTTCAGGAATTATTATTTCAGAAGAAAATAAATCGCTAAATAAAGTTCAGGTTTACACAAAATCAGGTCAACTTTTAGCAACTTCTAACCCCAACGGTAAATATAAATTTACAACTAATAAACAAAAGTTAACATTAGTATTTTACGCAAGTAATTTTAAACTACAAGAACAAATACTTGTTACAAGTAAAGATGTTGTTTTAAACGTGCAATTAAGTTCTTTTTCAGAAGAATTGTTAGAAGTAGAAATTAAAGCACAAAAAAGAAAAATTTTTGCACTCAAACGCTTAAAAGATGTTGAAGAAACTGCTATTTATGCAGGTAAAAAAACCGAAGTAGTTTTGATAAATCAAGCTACAGCTGCTTTAGCTTCAAATAATGCACGTCAAATTTATAGTCAAGTTGTAGGGTTAAATATTTTTCAGAATGATGATGCAGGATTGCAGTTAAATATTGGTGGTCGTGGTTTAGATCCTAATAGAACATCTAACTTTAATACCCGTCAAAACGGATATGATATAAGTGCAGACGTTTTAGGATATCCTGAGAGCTATTATACACCACCAGCAGAGGCGTTAGAACAAATTCAAGTAGTAAGAGGAGCAGCATCGTTACAATATGGAACTCAATTTGGAGGTTTGGTAAATTTTGTAATGAAAAAACCAATTGAAAATAAACCTTTCGAAATAATTAACAGAAACACGGTTGGTAGTAACGGTTTGTTTACAAATTTTATAAGTGTTAGTGGTACAAAAAATAAGTTTAGTTATTATACATATTATAACTACAAACAAGGAGATGGTTTTAGACCGAATTCAGAATTCAACTCTAAAAATGCTTTTTTGCATTTAGGATATGATTTTTCATCAAAAACCAAGTTAGAAGCTGAAATAACATATCTTAAATATTTAGCACAACAAGCAGGTGGGTTAACAGATGATATGTTTAACGAAAATCCGTTTCAAAGTAATAGAGAACGTAATTGGTTTCAGGTAAACTGGCTCTTATATAATTTAAAATTGTCACATCGTTTTTCAGAAAAAACTAATTTTACTTTTAATTTCTTCGGATTAGATGCCTCGAGAGAAGCTATTGGATACAGAAGCAGAAGACCAGATGAAGCAGACCCACAAGGAGCAAGAGAGCTATTGAAAGGAGATTTTAAAAACGTTGGATTTGAAGCACGCTTATTAAGTGAATATAATTTTTTCGGAAAAAAAGCCACGTATTTATTAGGTAGCAAATTTTATAAAGCCAATAATTCAGATTTTCAAGGCCCTGGAACTAGTGATAGTGATGCTAACTTTTCTTCAGCAATAGATCAATTTCCTAATTATAGAGTACAAGGAAGTTTTAAAAATCCTAATTTAAATGTGGCTGTATTTGGAGAAAATATATTTTATCTATCAGATAAACTTTCTGTAACACCAGGTTTTCGTTTTGAATACATAAAAACAGAAAGTAAAGGAAGTTCTCAAATTACTAATTTTGATGGAGCTGGAAATCCTATTGGAAATATTCCAAATATAGCAGACCAAACCAACGAAAGATCATTTTTTTTATTAGGCGCAGGAGCTAGTTATAAACCAAATACTTCTATAGAATTTTACGGAAACATTTCTCAAAACTACCGTTCAGTTACTTTTTCTGATGTTAATATTATAAACCCTGCTAACGGAGTAGATAGTAATCTTACCGATGAAAAAGGATTTACAGCTGATATAGGAGCAAGAGGAAATATAAAAAACTGGTTATCATACGATGTGGGAGCTTTTGGGTTATTTTATAATGATAGAATAGGATTTTTAAATACTAGAATACCTCCTGTAAACAATCAAGGTCAATTAAGAACAAATATTGGTGATGCACGAATTTTAGGAATAGAATCTTTACTTGATTTTAATTTGAAAAAAATCTTTGAAATAAACAATCAGTTTAGTTTTAATTATTTTATTAATACCTCTTTTATAACTTCAGAATACACAAAAGCAATAGCTACAGGTATTTTAGGAAATAATGTAGAATTTGTTCCAGAATTAAATTTAAAAACAGGGGTTCGTTTTGGGTATAAAAATTTTCTATCAAGTATACAATACACTTATTTATCAGAACAGTTTACAGATGCAAGTAACTCTATTTTACCTGATCCAGGTGGAATTATCGGAGAAATTCCGGCATACTCAGTATTAGACTTTTCAGCTTCATATAAATATAAAATGTTTAAATTAGAAGCGGGTGTAAATAATTTATTAAATGAAAAATATTTTACCAGAAGAGCTACAGGTTATCCTGGCCCAGGTATTATACCATCATCGCCAAGAAATTGGTATTTAACTTTACAAATGAAATTTTAAAAACAATATAAAAGAATGAAAAATATATTTACAGTTTTTGTGTTAGCAATGATTTTTACATCATGCAAAAATGAACAGAATAAAGAAGAAAAAAAACAAGAACAAGTAAACGTTTATACACATCGTCATTATAAAGCAGATCAAGAGTTATTTGCAAAATTTGAAAAAGAAACTGGTATTAAGGTAAATGTTGTAAATGCAAAAGCTGATGAATTGATGCAAAAAATGACTATTGAAGGAGAACAATCACCAGCAGATGTTTTAATAACTGTTGATGCTGGTCGTCTTGTAAGAGCTAAAAATAAAGGACTACTTCAACCTGCAAAATCAGTATTTTTAGATAAAACAATTCCACCACATTTAAAAGATATTGACAATAACTGGTTTTCTTTAACAAAAAGAGCAAGGGTTATTGTTTACAATCCAGAAAAAGTGTCACCAGAAGAATTATCTTCGTATGAGGATTTAACTAATGATAAATGGAAAAATAAAATACTAGTTAGATCTTCAGGAAATATTTATAATCAATCGCTTTTAGCTTCGATAATAGCTAATGAAGGATTGGATAAAGCTACAGAATGGGCAAAAGGTATGGTTGCTAATATGGCTCGTTCACCTAAAGGTAATGATCGTGATCAAATAAAAGCAGTTGTTGCAGGTGAAGGAGATATTGCTATTGTAAACACTTATTATGTTGGGAAATTACTAAATTCAAAAAACCCGGATGAAGTTTTAGCAGGAAAAGCAGTTAAAATATTTTTCCCTAATCAAAACAGCAATGGAACACACATAAATGTTAGTGGAGCAGGAGTTGCTAAATATGCACCAAATAAAGTGAATGCAATTAAGTTTATTGAATTTTTAGCTAGTAAAAATTCACAACAATTATTTGCAAACTCAAATTACGAATATCCTGTTAATGCAGATGTTGCAATTTCTGAGCTTTTAACTTCTTGGGGAGTTTTTAAAGAGGATAAATTATCATTATCAAAGTTAGGAGAAAACAATAAAAAAGCAGTTTTAGTTTTTGATAAAGCAGAATGGAGATAATAGGTAAAGATGCTCTTTAAATATAAATTTAGTTAAGCTTAATAAATAATCATTGAAAAATAGATTAAAAAATCTACAAAGAGATACTAATAAATGGTCAATATTTTTATTGGCCATTATTTTGTTTGTGTCTATTCCTATTGTAACCATATTTATCAATTTAGTTTATGGTCCCGGAGAAACTTGGAGCCATCTGTTAGAGAATGTATTACCAAATTACATACAAAATTCATTTATCTTAGTTATTGGAACTAGCATATTAACTTTATTGTTTGGTATTTCATCGGCATGGATTGTTTCTCGTTATCACATTCCTTTGCGAAAACAACTAGAATGGTTATTAATTTTGCCTTTGGCAATACCTTCTTATATTACAGCGTATGCTTATGCAGGTGTTTTTGACTATGCTGGTGTCGTAGAAAAAGTTTTTAGTTTAAAAATCGACATAATGAATCACTCGGGTTTAATTTTTGTACTTAGTGTTTCTTTATACCCCTATGTATATGTTGCCTCTCGAGCATTTTTCTTAAATCAGTCTAATAATATTATTGAAGCTTCTAAATTGCTAGGTTCAGGAGAATGGAAAACATTTTATAAATTAATTTTACCCTTAGCTCGTCCAGCATTTATTGGTGGATTAATATTAGTACTTATGGAGGTGTTAAATGATTATGGCGCTGCTAAGTATTATGGTATAAACACATTTACAACAGGTATTTTTAGGGCTTGGTTTTCGTTAGAAGAACCCCAAACAGCTATTTATTTATCAGCTGTTTTAGTTTTAATAATATTTTTATTAATTACAGTCGAAAAATGGCAACGACGAAAAATAGGATATTTTAATGCTATTAAAAACCATCAACAACTAAAAAGAATAACCTGCTCTACAAAAAAGAGAGTTGTTTTTTTTATGATTGCTTTTTTCCCTGTTTTAGTTGGTTTCTTAATACCAATATTTCAATTATTATATTGGGTTTATTTAACATTCGATGAAGTTTTCTCAACAGATTTTATTGCCGTCGCGCTACAAAGTTTTGGCTTATCTGTAATATCTGCACTTTGTACTGTAGTTTTTGCTTTATTATTAATTTTTTTATCAAAATGGAATCGTTTATTTTTTATGAAGTCATTGGCAAAGATTGGTATTTTAGGTTATGCAATACCAGGAGCAGTAATTGCTGTCGGAATTCTAATTCCTACAATATTTATAGATAAGTGGTTCATATCAATTTACAAAGATGTATTTAATCAGAAAATAGGTTTTATTATAAACGGAACCATATTAGCATTGGTGTACGCTTATATTATTCGTTATTTAGCTGTGGCATATAACCCAATTGAAGCTACTTCTTTAAAGTTTGGTAATTCGTTAAGTGAGTCTTCTAAAATTTTAGGAAAAGGAAACATTCGTACTTTTGTTAAAATAGAGCTCCCCTTGTTAAAACCTGCTATACTTAGTGCTTTTATTTTGGTATTTGTAGATGTAATGAAAGAGTTACCATTAACACTATTATTAAAACCATATCATATAAGTACACTAGCTGTAAAAGCATATGAATATGCAAGTGATGAGTTAATTGCAGAAGCAGCTTTACCTTCACTGTTTATTGTTTTAACGGGGATATTACCTATATTGTTTTTAAATAAATTAATAGCCAAAAAGAATTAATGAATACTAAAATAGTAGATGTTAAAAATGTTACTAAAACCTTTAATAAAGGAAAAGTACAAGCATTAAATAATGTGTCATTCACTTTAAGAAAAGGAAATATATTAGCAGTAGTAGGTGAAAGTGGTAGTGGTAAAACTACTTTAATACGTTTAATTGCAGGTTTGGAAGTTTTAAATAAAGGTGTTATTTCGTTAAAAGAGAAAATAGTTTCATCTAATTCAATTTTCATTGAGCCTCAGCACAGAAATGTAGGAATGGTTTTTCAGGATTATGCTTTGTTTCCTCATTTAACAATTTTTCAGAATATCAGTTACGGATTATCAAATAAAATTAATAAAAAAGAGCGAGTACAAGAGGTGTTATCGTTAATCGATTTAGTTGGCACAGAAAAAAGATATCCTCATGAACTTTCTGGTGGACAGCAACAACGTATTGCGTTGGCAAGAGCGTTAGCACCTAAACCAGAGCTTTTAATATTAGATGAACCTTTTAGTAATTTAGATGTTATTTTAAGAAATCAGTTACGTCATGATATTTTAAATATTTTAAAAAAAACGAACACTACAGCAATTTTTGTAACTCATGATATTAAAGATGCTATTGAAGTTTCAGATGAAATATTAGTTTTAAAAAATGGGAAAATTTTACAACAAGGAATAACAAGTAATGTTTATAAAAATCCCGAAGGAGATTATGTGAAATTGTTATTTAATAGTATATAATTTATATCATTATATGATAATAGGTTAAAAAAATGAATTACTGAGAAATAAAATAATAATAAATGGATTTATCTGCGGATTTTTGGGGTAATAAATATAAGACGAATAAGATTGGTTGGGATTTAGGAACTATTTCTCCACCTTTAAAAGCTTATTTTGATCAATTAGAAAACAAAGAACTAAAAATTTTAATTCCTGGAGGAGGAAATTCTTACGAAGCAGAATATCTTTTTAACAACGGATTTAAAAATGTTTTTGTAGTTGATATCTCTAAAGAACCTTTAAATAATCTGAAGAAAAGAGTGCCGAAATTTCCTTCATCACAATTAATTAATGCTAATTTTTTTGATATAAATTTTACTTTTGATTTAATAATCGAACAAACTTTTTTTTGTGCCATTGATCCCGTTTTACGTGTAAAATATGCTTCAAAAATGAATGATTTGCTTAATGAAAACGGAAAGTTAATCGGTTTGTTATTTGATGCAAAACTAAATGAAGATCATCCACCTTTTGGGGGAAATAAAGAAGAATATTTATCTTACTTCAAGCCTTACTTTAAGATAACAAAAATGGAGTCTTGTTATAATTCGTATTATAATAGAAAAGGTATGGAGTTGTTTGTAATACTCCAGAAAAAGTAGTTCTTACTACTATCTTTAATTCCCTTTTAAGCGCTTCCATAATTCTGATAGTAATTTCTTACCATCTCTCTTATCTTTAGGTTCTTCTTTTAATATAATGTTACCTAAGCTATCTTCGGTGATTTTATATTTAAAAACAAAGTTTTGAGAATTTGGCGCCAAACTTAAAAGTCCAAATCGTAAGTCATTGTAATAAAGGTTCTCATGGTTTTTTGTAATAGTATACCATCCTTCAGAAATAACAATCATTTGTTTTATTTTTTTATTATTAGCTAGATTTCCTAATAAATGATGATTTTTGGGGTAGGAATTAAAAGTAATAGGTTGTGTATCAAAAAATGAATAATTGGCTAATAGATACCCGTTTTCTGTTTCTACATTAGCACTCCAAAGAATAGTATTCATTGGTGAAGGCCGTGTGTCTATCTGTAAATAGGATATGTCCTGATTTTTTAAGGCAGCTTCAAATTGATTAAAAACCATCCATTTTAATAAAAATGTAAGTAATAAATAAGAAGCGCTAATTACTAAACCAATTGTATTGTATATGTAACGTTTCCTAGCTGTACGTTTTTGCCTCATAGCTAATAGTAGAAAAACTAAAAAAGGAATTGTATAAATTGGGTCGATAACAAATATGGTTTTAAATGCCAGTCGCATATCAAAAGGCCAAAAAAACTGTGTTCCCCAAGTGGTATGAGCATCTAAAATAGGATGTGTAATAAAAGCCCAGAAAAATAATAAAGACCAACTTTTAAAATTCTTGTATTTATCATAACGAGAAACCAACCAACCAAAAACAGGAGCAAATAATACAGAAAATAGTATAGAATGTGTAAAGCCACGATGAATAGAGAGTGCTGTAACTGTATCAGTAAAATATGAAGAAAGCACATCTAAATCAGGAAGGGTTCCTGCAATTGCACCATAAAACATGGCTCTATTGCCAATTTTTTTCCCTAAAACAGCTTCGCCAACAGCGGCACCTAATATTATTTGAGTAAGTGAATCCATATAATTCACAAAAATAAGTTAAGCATATGATAATAGAAGTAATATTTTATTTAATAAAGTAAAATTATAATAATTGTAAAGTTATTTTATTAACTGTAATTTAAAACTGATTTATCTTTATTTGTAGTATATTTGCATGTAATTAATTAACAACACACTAAATTAATTGCACATGCAAGCTCACCAATCAAAAATAGTAGGCGAAGGTTTAACGTATGATGACGTTTTATTAATACCAGCTTACTCAGAAATACTTCCAAGAGAAGTTTCTATTCAAACAAAATTCACTAAAAATATAACAATTAACGTTCCAATAGTTTCTGCAGCTATGGATACTGTTACCGAATCTGCAATGGCAATTGCCATGGCTAGAGAAGGAGGTATTGGTGTTTTACATAAAAACATGACTATCGGGCAACAAGCTCAAGAAGTTCGTAAGGTAAAACGTGCAGAAAGCGGAATGATTATCGATCCGGTTACGTTACCATTAACAGCGGTAGTTTTAGATGCTAAAATGTTAATGAAAGAGCATAGCATTGGCGGAATTCCAGTTGTTGATGATAACGGAATTTTAAAAGGAATTGTTACCAATCGCGATTTACGTTTCGAACATAAAAATGATAGACCTATAATTGAAGTAATGACCAAAGAAAATTTGGTGACGGCAGCAGTAGGAACTTCATTAAAATCAGCAGAAAGCATTTTACAAGAAAATAAAATTGAAAAATTATTAATTGTAGATGGTAATTATAAACTTTCGGGATTAATTACTTTTAGAGATATTACAAAAGTTACTCAAAAACCAATAGCAAATAAAGATACTTACGGACGTTTACGTGTTGCAGCTGCATTAGGTGTTACTGCAGATGCTGTTGACAGAGCAGAAGCTTTAGTAAAAGCAGGTGTAGATGCGGTTATTATTGATACAGCACACGGACACACAAAAGGCGTGGTTACTGTTTTAAAAGAAGTAAAAGCAAAGTTTCCTGAATTAGATGTAATTGTTGGTAATATAGCAACGGCAGAAGCAGCTAAATATTTAGTAGAAGCTGGTGCTGATGCAGTAAAAGTTGGTATCGGACCAGGTTCTATTTGTACAACCCGGGTAGTTGCAGGTGTTGGGTTTCCACAATTTTCTGCAGTATTAGAAGTTGCAGCAGCGATAAAAGGATCTGGTGTACCAGTAATTGCAGATGGAGGAATCCGTTATACAGGAGATATTCCGAAAGCAATTGCAGCAGGTGCAGATTGTGTAATGTTAGGGTCTTTATTAGCAGGAACAAAAGAATCACCAGGAGAAACGATTATTTATGAAGGACGTAAGTTTAAATCATATAGAGGTATGGGATCTGTTGAAGCTATGAAACAAGGTTCTAAAGATCGTTATTTTCAGGATGTAGAAGATGATATTAAAAAATTAGTACCAGAAGGTATTGTTGGTCGTGTACCATATAAAGGAGATTTAGAAGAAAGTATCCATCAATTTGTTGGTGGTTTACGAGCAGGTATGGGATACTGTGGATCTAATAATATAGAAACATTAAAAAATACAGGTAAGTTTGTACGCATTACTTCAAGCGGAATAAATGAAAGCCATCCACACGATGTAGCAATAACTAAAGAAGCGCCTAATTATAGTAGAAGATAATATATTTAAAATTCATAAATATTAAACTCTGTTGAAAACTAATTCAACAGAGTTTTTTTGTTTTTTAAAGAGTAAATACTACTTTAGCAAAGACTTCAATTTCCTCAATTTATATGGCTCAAGAAACAAAATATACCGAAGATAATATACGCTCGCTCGATTGGAAAGAACATATTCGTATGCGACCGGGAATGTACATTGGTAAATTAGGAGATGGTTCATCTGCTGATGACGGAATTTATATTTTGGTAAAAGAAGTTTTAGACAACTCTATTGATGAATATGTGATGGGAGCCGGTAAAACCATCGAAATTTCTATTCAAGGTAATAAAGTTATTGTAAGAGATTATGGTCGTGGTATTCCGCTAGGAAAAGTAGTCGATGTAGTTTCTAAAATGAATACAGGAGGAAAGTACGATTCTAAAGCATTTAAAAAATCGGTTGGTTTAAATGGTGTAGGTACCAAAGCGGTAAATGCGCTGTCATCATTTTTTAGAGTAGAGTCATCTAGAGATGGTAAATCTGCTTCAGCAGAATTTTCTCAAGGGAATTTAACAGATCAAGAGTTTTTAGAAGAAACTTCTCGTAGAAAAGGAACGAAAGTATCTTTTATTCCTGATGAAACAATATTTAAAAACTATAAATTTAGAAACGAGTACGTTGCTAAAATGCTTAAAAACTATGTGTATTTAAACACAGGTTTAACGATTGTTTTTAACGGTGAAAAATATGTTTCAGAAAATGGATTAAAAGATTTATTGGAAGATAATAACAGTCAAGATGATATGTTGTATCCTATTATCCATTTAAAAGGAGATGATATTGAAGTTGCTATTACACACAGTAAAACACAATACTCAGAAGAATATCATTCGTTTGTAAACGGGCAACATACAACGCAAGGAGGTACGCATCAAGCTGCATTTAGAGAAGCTATTGTAAAAACAATTCGTGAGTTTTATGGTAAGAATTTTGAAGCTTCTGATATTCGTAAATCAATTATTTCAGCAGTTTCAATTAAAGTAATGGAACCTGTTTTTGAAAGTCAAACAAAAACAAAATTGGGTTCTACAGATATGGGGGGCGAGTTGCCAACCGTAAGAACGTATATAAACGATTTTTTAAAAACGAAGTTAGATAATTACTTACATAAAAATGTAGATACAGCTGATAAGCTGCAACGTAAAATTATACAAGCAGAAAAAGAACGTAAAGAATTATCTGGAATACGAAAATTAGCAAAAGACAGAGCTAAGAAAGCAAGCTTGCATAATAAGAAATTACGAGATTGTAGAATACATTTAGGCGATACTAAAAAAGAAGCTCATTTAGATTCTACGTTGTTTATTACCGAGGGTGATTCAGCATCAGGGTCAATCACAAAATCTAGAAATGTAAATACGCAAGCCGTTTTTAGTTTAAAAGGAAAGCCTTTAAATTCTTACGGACTAAGTAAAAAGATTGTATATGAGAATGAAGAGTTTAATTTATTGCAAGCAGCTTTAAATATAGAAGATGGTTTACAAGATTTACGTTATAACAATATTGTAATCGCAACCGATGCCGATGTTGATGGTATGCATATTCGTTTATTATTAATCACGTTCTTTTTACAGTTTTTTCCAGAAGTAATAAAAGAAGGTCATTTGTATATTTTAGAAACTCCGTTGTTTAGAGTCCGTAATAAAAAAGATACCTATTATTGTTATTCTGAAGAAGAGAAACGAGAAGCGATAGATAAATTAAGAGGAAAACCAGAGATTACTCGATTTAAAGGATTAGGGGAAATTTCTCCAAATGAGTTTGTACATTTTATTGGTGATGATATTCGTTTAGATCCGGTGATGTTAGATAAAGAAATGTCGATAGAGCAAATGTTAGAATTCTATATGGGGAAGAACACTCCGGACAGACAAAAATTTATCATCGAGAATTTAAAAGTTGAATTAGATGTTGTTGAAGAAGAGGTTTAATAACTAATTTTTAAGCACTTTATATTGGTAATAATGAATAAAGAAAGAAGAGCAAGAATATACTTAATAATAGCTTTTACCATCTTTTTTATCAATCTATTAAATGTTGATTTTGATAATTTAAGTTGGGAGATTAATAGCAAGCATTATATAAATATGATGGTGGCATCAGTAGTTTTTGCTATCATTTTTATCCTCAATAAAAAAAACAATAACTCTTAAAAGAATACCCATTATTCAATGAGTGAAGAAAATAATAATTACGAGCACGACGAAGAATTGAATCAACCAATAGAAAATGCAGAAACGATAACGAAAGTTACCGGAATGTATAAAGAATGGTTTTTAGATTATGCTTCGTATGTAATTTTAGAAAGAGCTGTTCCGTCTTTAGAGGATGGATTAAAACCGGTACAACGTAGAATAATGCATTCTATGAAAGACTTAGATGATGGGCGTTACAATAAAGTAGCAAACATTGTTGGGCATACCATGCAGTATCATCCACACGGAGATGCTTCTATAGCAGATGCTATGGTACAAATTGGTCAGAAAGAGTTACTGATTGATATGCAGGGTAACTGGGGTAATATCTTAACAGGAGATCGCGCAGCAGCTTCTCGTTATATAGAAGCCCGTTTATCTAAATTCGCTTTAGACGTTGTTTTTAATCCGAAAACAACAGAATGGAAAATGTCGTATGATGGTAGAAGAAAAGAACCGATAGATTTACCTGTAAAGTTTCCTTTATTATTAGCACAAGGAGCAGAGGGAATTGCAGTTGGTTTATCAACAAAAATATTACCACATAATTTTAACGAATTGATAGATGCTTCTATAAAGTATTTAAAAGGAAGAAGTTTTACAATTGTACCCGATTTTTTAACAGGAGGAATAGCAGATTTTACCGGTTATAATGATGGAAAGCGTGGTGGTAAAGTTAGGGTCAGAGCAAAAATATCTCAATTAGATAAAAAAACTTTAGTAATTACCGAAATACCATTTGCAACTACAACAACTTCGTTAATAGATAGTATTTTAAAAGCAAATGATAAGGGGAAAATAAAGATTAAAAAAATAGAAGATAATACTGCTGCTAATGTAGAAATTTTAGTGCATTTACCAACAGGAATATCTCCAGATAAAACTATAGATGCTTTATATGCATTTACTAATTGCGAAAATTCTATCTCGCCATTATCTTGTACAATTGAAGATAATAAACCAGTTTTTATTGGAGTTTCTGAAATGTTAAAGCACTCTACCGATTTAACAGTAAATTTACTTAAACGTGAATTAGAAATTCAGTTAAACGAATTGCAAGAACAGTGGCATTTTGCATCGTTAGAACGAATTTTTATTGAGAATAGAATTTACCGTGATATTGAAGAAGTTGATACTTGGCAAGGGGTAATAGAGGCCATTGATAAAGGTTTACAACCTCACATAAAACATTTAAAAAGAGCAATAACCGAAGAAGATATTGTTCGGTTAA
This sequence comes from uncultured Tenacibaculum sp., assembly GCA_964021635.1. Classification (GTDB taxonomy): domain Bacteria; phylum Bacteroidota; class Bacteroidia; order Flavobacteriales; family Flavobacteriaceae; genus Polaribacter. The sequence continues at coordinate 3,326 of CAXHZZ010000009.1, read as the reverse complement.
CAGAAATCAGAATTAAGAAAATCTCTAAATTTGATATTGATAAGGCCAAACAGCATATAGAGAGTTTAGAAGAAAAAATAGCTGAGGTAAAACACAACTTAGATAATTTAATTGATTTTGCTGTTAACTATTTTAAAAACCTAAAAGCAAAATACGGTAAAGGTCGCGAGCGTAAAACTGAAATCAGAATTTTTGATGATATTGTTGCAACCAAAGTAGTAATGCGAAATACTAAACTTTACGTAAATAGAGAAGAAGGTTTTGTGGGTACTTCACTTAAAAAAGATGATTATGTAACAGACTGCGCCGATATTGATGATATTATAATCTTTAAAGGCAATGGTAAAATGATTGTTACCAAAGTAGCATCTAAAACATTTGTTGGTAAAGATATAATTCACATTGCAATCTTTAAAAAGAAAGACAAGCGTACGGTTTATAACATGATGTATAAAGATGGTATAAAAGGACCTAGTTATATGAAACGTTTTAATATAACCAGTGTAACACGTGATAAAGAGTATGATTTAACGAACGGTAGTAAAGGATCAAAAATGTTATATTTTTCAGCAAATCCTAATGGAGAAGCTGAGGTTGTTACTATAAATCTTCGAGCAGTTGGTAGTGTTAAAAAATTAAAATGGGATATAGATTTCTCTGATTTAGCAATAAAGGGTAGAGGAGTTCGTGGTAACCTTATTACAAAATTGGCTATTAAGAAGATTGATTTTAAATCAGCTGGTGTATCAACACTAAAACCTCGAAAAATATGGTTTGATGAGGCCGTTCAGCGTTTAAATGTTGATGATAGAGGGGAATTGTTAGGAGAGTTTAGAGCGGAAGATAAAATTTTAATAGCAACACAATCAGGTAAAATTAAAGCGGTATCTCCAGAACTAACAATGCATTTTGAAAACGACATGATTGTGTTAGAAAAATGGAAGCCAAACAAACCTATTTCTGCTATTTATTTCGATGGAGAAAAAGAGCGTTATTATGTAAAACGTTTTTTAATTGAAACAACTAATAAAGAAGAGTTGTTTATTTCAGAGTCAGAAAAATCGAAATTAGAAATTATTTCTACTGATTATCGCCCAATGGCTGAGGTGTTATTTTCTAAACGTAGTTTGGATAAAATTGATATAAATTTTGAAGATTTTATAGCCGTAAAAGGTATTAAGGCACAAGGAAATCAATTAACAACAGATAAAATACGTACTGTTAATTTATTGGATTCATTACCATACGAAGAGCCTGAAGAAGAAAAGGTAGAAGATATTGAAGTAAACGAAGAGAAAGAAATTACTGAAGAAATTTTATCTCTTAATATTGAAGAAATAGCGCCAAAAGAGTTTGTAAATTCTAAAGAAGATAAAGCAAAAAAAGCATTAGAACGAGCACTTCAAAAAAAGAAAAAACAAACCGAAGAAGATGATGAGAGTCAAACAGCATTATTTTAATGGATACGCTGTTTAAATATCACTTAAATCTAGATTCTTTTTTTGGAATTTTAGTATATGTATTAGCAGTTGTTTTTGTTGCTTGGTTATTGTCTAGAATTGTACGTTATGTTATTGTTCAGATAATAAAACGTAGAAAAATAGATCGTTATGGGAAAACAAGTATTTTGTTTTTACATAATTCAGTAAAGTTTTTTTTAGGTCTTTTTGGTGTTATTTACATTATTATGACGGTACCAGCTTTTAGAAGCAAGGCAACTTTAATTTTTTCTGGTGCCGGTATATTAGCTGCAATTATTGGTTTTGCAGCGCAAGCAGCGTTATCTAATTTAATAGCAGGTGCATTTATTGTTATTTTTAGACCGTTTCGTGTAGGAGATTATATTAGACTAGATGATACTCGAGTTGGTATTGTTGAAGATATTACGTTGCGACATACGGTGATTAATAATTTTGAAAATAAACGATTAATTATACCAAATTCTGTAATAAGTACCGATTCTGTTTTAAATCATACCATCGAAGATTCGCATGTATTAAGCTTTAATAATTTTAAATTAGGCCTAAAGGCGGATATCAACCTGGCGAGAAAAATTATACAAGAAGAAGCAATAAAACTTCCTACAGTGATTGATTTTAGAACGCCAGAGCAGGTAATGATTAATACAGATCAAGTAGATGTTAGAGTAATTGATGTATATACAGATCATATACATTTAAGGGCTTATGTTTGGTTGAATGAACCATTTCAGGAATTTAAAACCAAATGTGCTTTAAAAGAAGCAGTTCATAAACGGTTTTTGGCTGAAGGTGTAGCTTTGCCAATACCTATTTATAAAGTAGTAAAGGCATAATTAACCTTAGTTATCTGTTTGTAGCGTATTTATATTTTTCAAACTTTTTAGGTAGCTCATTTGTAATTGTTAACCTGTTAGATGTAATATTAGGTTTAATTTTTATGACTTTTGTGTTTTCGCTGATTTTTACATCATGTGTGCTTTTCATTTTAAAAACATCAATATGTAATGCCTTAAATGTATAATTTCCTTTTTGTAGGTTAATTATAACATATTCTTTAGGTCTAATTTGCCCTAATGTTTTATCGTTTATCCAAACATTTAACCTGGCAGTGTTATCTATTTTATGTAAAATATCCGCTCCGTTATAAATTAAAACAGTTCCGTTTCCTAATTCATCAAACGTTACTTTATTTAAATCTTTTTTTACAAAAGTATACTGAGAAGTTATTGGTTTTAAAGCACATGAGCTTAATAATAAAGTAATTAAGAATAGGGTTATAAGTTTATAAACTTTCATGAATTATTTTTTTAGAGATTCTAATTTTAAATGAATAATTAAGTGCTTTTTTGTTTGATAAAAGAGATTAACATAGCTTTTAACATCAACTTATAATTGTGTTATAAACATACAAAAAACAATAATTATAAATGCTTGTAGTTTTAAGCGTAGCTATTTTAAAAATAAAATATTAAAAAATAATAATACCCGCCTACTTTTTAAAAAGAAAACCTAACCCCAAACGACTTAAAAATTTCTTTTCAAAAGCCCAAAAGAACTTAAACTGGCCAAATAACCAGCCAACTAAAGGCAATGTGGTTTGATAGATAGGAAATATAAGTAAAAATCGAAACAAAAAATATAAAGCCCAATGTGTGTTTTCTGAAGTAACATTGAAGTATGATAGTAAAGGTTTACCAATTGTTGCAGCAAACGAACCGTTAATAGAAAACACGATAAGTACAGCAATTACATCCCAATTAGTTTTTAAACCCCAACGTTGTTTTAATTTTTCCATGGGCGCAAAAGTAATTAAAAGAAAAAGGGCAAACAAATGTTTGCCCTTTT
>CAXHZZ010000008.1:0-46470 GCA_964021635.1 uncultured Tenacibaculum sp. | reverse complement strand
GGTGTTTCTCATGATCAGGAATTAGATCAAATGAGAATTAAGGCTAAAACAAAAAAGTGGAATAAAGACGTTGCTGAGACATTTGAAAAGGAATTGAATCGCTTAAAGCGAATGAATCCTCAAATGGCAGAATATGGTGTGCAACGTAACTATTTAGAGTTAATGTTAGAATTGCCTTGGAATGAATATTCTGAAGATAAATTCGACTTAAAGCGTGCTCAGAAAATACTAGACAGAGATCATTTCGGATTAGAAAAAGTTAAAGAACGTATAATCGAACATTTAGCTGTTTTAAAATTACGTGGAGATATGAAGTCGCCAATTCTATGTTTATATGGTCCTCCAGGTGTTGGTAAAACATCATTAGGAAAATCTGTTGCAGAAGCATTAGGACGAAAATATACTAGAATGTCGCTAGGTGGTTTACGTGATGAATCTGAAATTAGAGGTCATCGTAAAACATATATTGGGGCGATGCCAGGACGTTTAATTCAAAACATTAAAAAATCGGGAACATCAAATCCTGTATTTGTTTTAGATGAGATTGATAAATTAAGTCAAAGCAGTCAAGGAGATCCTTCTTCAGCAATGTTAGAAGTGCTAGATCCTGAACAAAACACTGAGTTTTATGATAATTATCTAGAAGTTGGTTACGATCTTTCTAAAGTGTTGTTTATTGCAACGGCTAATAACTTAGGTCAAATTCCATGGGCATTACGTGATCGTATGGAGATTATTAATGTTACGGGTTATACGATTGAAGAAAAAATTGAAATAGCTAAAAAATATTTGCTTCCAAAACAGCTAAAAGAGCATGGATTAACACCAGAACATTTAACGGCTGGAAAAAAACAACTAGAAAAGATTGTTGCAGGTTATACGCGTGAATCAGGTGTGCGTGGTTTAGAAAAGCAAGTAGCTAAAATAGTTCGTTTTGCAGCCAAATCAATAGCGATGGAAGAGGAGTATAGCATTGCTTTATCAGACTTAGATATCGAAGCTATTTTAGGACCTGCTCGTTTAGAAAGAGGTAAGTACGAAAATAATGATGTTGCAGGTGTTGTTACTGGTTTAGCATGGACAAGTGTTGGTGGTGATATTTTATTTATAGAATCTATTTTATCTAAAGGTAAAGGAAACCTTTCTATTACAGGTAATTTAGGTAAAGTAATGAAAGAGTCTGCTACAATTGCTATGAAATACATCAAAGCAAATGCTGAGAAATTCGGAATTAAACAAGAAATTTTAGAAAAGTACGACGTACATATTCACGTACCAGAAGGCGCAACTCCTAAAGACGGACCAAGTGCAGGTATTACGATGTTAACTTCATTAATGTCGGTTTACACACAACGTAAAGTGAAAAATAAAATCGCCATGACAGGTGAAATTACACTGCGTGGAAAAGTATTGCCAGTAGGTGGAATTAAGGAAAAAATATTAGCAGCTAAGCGCGCAAATATTAAAGAGCTTATTTTATGTATCGAGAATAAAAGAGATATTGAAGAAATAAAAGAAAGTTATTTAAAGGGATTAACATTCCATTATGTAAACGAAATGAGCGAGGTAATCGATATTGCGCTTACCAAACAAAAAGTAAAAGACGCTAAGAAATTAGTGTAAATATAAGTTACTGTCTAAAAAGCATGAAAAATGTCATTCTGAATTTATTTCAGAATCTCATCATAGTGATAATTAATCATTAAGAGAACCTGAAACAAGTTCAGGTTGACTGAAAATCTACTTTTTAGGCAGTTTTTATTTTTTATCAGAAGCTATTCCAGCTTTCCGCACTCGCTCTCTGCGAGGAGCTCAAACAAATGCTACAATCTGGGCTAAACTATTTTATAAAGTTTTAGTGAAAGTTTAAAAATCTGCTTTTTTATGAAATTTCATTTTCTCTTTAGTAATAGGATGTGTAAACTCTAAAGTATCTGAATGTAAATACAAACGGTCAGCTTTTTTTCCATACAAGTCATCACCTATAATTGGTATATTTAATCCTAAACTATGAGAAGCATGCATTCGTAATTGATGTGTCCGACCAGAAATAGGGTAGAAGTGTACTTTTGTTTTTCCGTTTTTTCTTTCAATAACCTCCCATTTCGTTTCTGCAGGTTTTCCATGTTCATAACATACCAATTGTCTTGGTCTGTCATCTAAATCTACACGAAGTGGTAAATCAATAGTCCCTTTATTTTCGGTAATAATTCCATCTAATAAAGCCGTGTATCTTTTTTTAACCGTTTTATTAATAAACTGACTTTGTATAATTTTATGCGCTTTTTTGTTCTTAGCTAAAACTAATAAACCAGAAGTAGCCATATCTAAGCGATGCACAATAATAGGACCCGAAATATCTTTTACCTGTTGTTTAATACGAGAATAAACCGAATCTTGAATATGAATTCCAGGAACAGATAAAAAGTCATTTGGTTTATAAATAACGATTAACTCATCGTCTTCAAAAATAGTTTCTAATTCCTTTCCAACAGCAGGGTTTTCTAATAATGGATTCGTATCCATTTCAATCCCATCTAGCATATGTGTTAAAATAGGTTTGCATTTTCCTTGGCAAGCCGGATAAAACTGTTGGTGTTTCCTTACTTCTTTATTTGGCGATTTTCCCCACCAAAACTCTGCCATAGCAATAGGTTTTAAATCATGCAAAAAAGCATATTGCAATAATTTCGGAGCAGCACATTCGCCAGTTCCTGCTGGGATATTTTGTACAGAAATGTTTGTAAATAACTCTCCTAAGTTTTTAACTTCTTTTTTTGAATTCAAAAATTGATATTGTTGTGATATATAAACCTGTAAAGCTGTTGATTTAGTTTTGCGTTTTTCTTTTAGTAACGCTATTTGATTAGTATAAACCAATAGCTTTTCTTTAATAGGTTTTAAAGAATGTTCCCAAAAACGAATAACATTATTCAAGTAATGTTTGGCATCTAAACTCTCTTTACTTAAAATATTTTTTAAATTTTCATAATCTTCTGACGAGAATTCATTAAATGCTTTTTCTCTTTTTACTTTCCGAGCTGCTTTAGCTATTTTTAAAGCTTCTTTTTTATCTGTAATATCAGTAGAGGACTTGTTTGTTTCTTGTTCGTAAAGAGTACATAATTTTAAATAATCAGAAGAGTTCTCTATGCTTTCTAACTCCATACTTATATTTTTTAAAACTTCTTTTTGTTTTAAGAAAAACGAATCTTTAGTAAGCATATCGTAAACAGGTGGAACAAATTTTTTATGCTTGTTTTTTTCGCCTAACTTACCAGAAACAGCAGTTATATAGCCAATTTCATTTTGTTTATTTTGCACCACTAAAACTCCAAACATTTTTCCTGTAATAGCACCTTCTTTAGAATTGTTTAATCCGAAATTATGTTCAAAATCTGTTTGTGTATTCAAATAACTCTGCACTTCTTTTGTAGCTAACCTACACAATAAATTGGGTTCGTAATAAAACGGAAAAGTAAACTTTTTAGGAAGCTGTATTTCGTTTATAGAAGTCGAAAAAAATTGGAAATATGTTTGCAAAATTATGTTTTTATGTAAAATTACAATAAAAATTATTTTTTAATTGCTTCACAAACCAGTTTTTCTATTCACAAAAAAGAAACTAATTAATTAAACTCTATTACTATATTTGTTTTATGACTAGAATAAAAGCAATACTTATTGATGACGAGCAAAGTGCTAATAATGTTTTAGTAAATTTATTAGAAAGAACATCTAACAGTATTGATGTAATTGCTACAGGTAGTAATTTAGAAGACGGTGTGGAAAAAATTAAAAAATTACAACCAAATGTTGTTTTTTTAGATGTTCAAATGCCTAATTATGCAGGTTATGAAATAGCATTTTTTTTTGATGAAATAAACTTCGAAATTATTTTTGTAACCGCTTACGACCAATATGCTATAAAAGCATTTGAACTAAATGCTATTGATTACCTAGTTAAGCCAATTGATAGAAATAAGTTAAATATAGCTCTTGAAAAACTAGAACAAAAATTAGAACAAAAAAATCAATTAATAGACTATCAGTCATTATTAAAAACGATAAAAGATAAAAATTATAAAAAAATAGTAATTCCTGAATTAGGAAATAGGCATATTATTGATTTAAAAAATATTATTTCTATAGAGGCAAGTGGTGCATATAGCGTTATACATTTAAAAGAAAATAAAAAAATTACTACTAGCAAAAACCTTAAATACTTTGAAGGAATTCTTTCAAAAGAACCTTCTTTTTTTCGTTCTCATAGAGGATGGATTATCAACTTAAATTTTGTGAAATTCTTAAATAAAACAGATTTAGTTGTAACTTTAGCTAACACTACTCTTAAAGCAAAAATTTCAAGAAATAGAATAAATAATTTTGAAGAAACAATTAAATAATATTTCAAAAAACACATATAAGTCTAAAAAAAAACTTGCGTTAAGTATACTTTTTTTTGCTTCATTTATAATTTTCGCGCAAGAACCTATAACAATACACCTCACGGAAAAAGAAGGGCTACCTGATAAAGAGTTTTATGATATTTTTGAAGACGACAAAGGTTTTATTTGGTTGTGTGCAGACAAAGGTTTTTTTAAATACACTGGCAAAGAGTATAAAGAATATAATAACATAGAACAACGAGGACTCTCAGTATTTGGCGTTCAACAAGACCCTAGAAAACGAATTTGGTGTAATAATATTTCTGGACAATTCTTTTATGTCGAAGGAGACAAATTAACTTTATTTATTGATTTAAATAAACAGCTAAAAGGAGTTCTCGCGAAGTTTTTTGTGAAAAAAAACTATTTATGGGTATTTACAAGATCAGATATTTATCAAATTAATTTAATTACAAGAGAAATAAAAACTATTATAAAAGCTAAAGCTTATATAGGAGGTGCTATTAGTTATAACAATGCTATTTACTATCAAACTATTGACTCAATATGTAAGGTAACTATACATAATAAAATTAAAAGTTTTTTAGCAAGAAAACTAGTCGTTAGAAATAAAAAAGTAAAACCAATTCCTCCAACTAAATCAATTAGTTTTAAGTGTGGTACAGATTTATTTTTGATGCAAGAAAATGGTTTTGATAATGTTTTTTTTAAAATAGATACATTAAAAAAATGTATAAAAATTATCAATGGTTTTGACGATATTAATAAATATGGAACGCATACTATTTTTGAAAACGATAAAGAAGTATGGTTTGGTACTAATAAAGGTGTTTGGGTATATGAATATGTTAAAAATTGTTTTCAATTGAAAAAACATTTTTTAAAAGATAAAAATGTAACTAAAATACTAAAAGATAAGGATAATAATTATTGGCTATCAACATTAAATAATGGAATATTTCTTATTCCAAATATTAATATAGAAACCAGTAATACATTAAATGTAAATAAAAACATTAGTAGTTTAGATAAGCTAAATGATAGCACTTTAGTTTTTGGACTTAGAAATGGAAATTTAGGTTTTTATAACACAAACAATTACAAATCAAAAATTATAAAACTACCAACTGATGATAGAGTATCAGCTATTAAATGCCTGTCAAGTAATATTATTTTGGTAAGCAAAGATATTACTTCTTATGTACTTAATTATAAAAAGAACCAATATGTTAAAACAGATACATATCAATCCGTTAAAAGTTTCTCTATAGTAAATGATAATATATTAGGAGCAAGCTCTAACACTGCTACTCTACTTAAAAAATCAAATATTATGCTTAAAAAGGATTTTTTTCGTGGTAAAGTAAAAATAATATCTAGGGGTAAAAGAACGTATACTTCTTATTACAATGAAAAAAAAAAAGAGGTGTATATTTCATATGTAGACGGTTTAATGGTGTATGATAGTACTTGGAATGCCAAAAGTATTCAATATGACAACAAATTTATTTATGCCAAATCAATAACAAAAACAACTAATGGTGTTATTTGGGTTGGTACTTTTAAAGATGGTATTTTTGCTATAAAAAACAATTCCGTAGTTAATCATTACACTACTAAAAGTGGATTAACCTCAAATAATATTGAAAAAATTAAAGCTGATAAAAATACGTTATGGATTGCTACAGATAATAGCATTCAAAAGTTTAACACAACTAGTTTACAGTTTAAAAAGCTTACAAAAAAAGAAGGTATTCCCTCTTACGACCTCTCTGGTATAGAGTTTATTAAAGATAAAGTGTTTTTCTCTTCTAATGAAGGTTTATTTTCTATAAACAAGAGAAGAACTTTTAAAAAATACAATCCAAAAGTTTACTTTAATACATTTCAAATTAATGAAAAAGATACATTGATAAAACCAGAATATGTTTTAAACCATACTCAAAATACGATAAAAATAGGATTTAATGTTACTGGGTTTTCATTTGATAAAAATGGAAAATATAAATATCGATTAAAAGGAATAAATAATAATTGGATTCTTACAGAAGCAGGAATAAATACAGTAAAATATAACAGTTTACCATCAGGTAATTACATATTTCAAGTACAACCATATTTAGATAATAGCCAAAATGAATATAACATAAAAGAGTTAAAATTTACTATAAAAAAAGCTTTCTGGACAACATGGTGGTTTAGGACAATCATATCTTTTTTACTTCTAGGAAGTATAATCCTTTACTACAAAATAAAATTAAATAGAAAAGAAAAAGAACGTCTTACACAATTAGAAAAAATAAACTTAGAAAAAGAGCTCATCGCAATTAATTTAACAGCTTTGCGCTCGCAGATGAATCCGCATTTTATATTTAATGCCTTAAACTCGATACAAGATTTAGTATTAAAACAAGATACGGATACTTCTTATGATTACATTGTGTTATTTGCTGAATTAATAAGAAATACTCTTAATTATTCAAGCCAAGATTTTATCCCAATAGAGAAAGAAATCGAATTTTTAAATATTTATTTACAATTAGAAAAATTGCGATTTGGAAAAGAATTTAATTATAGCATTAATTATTATGAAAATAATGATTTAGAAGTACCTTCATTATTAATACAGCCCTTTATAGAAAATGCATTAGTACATGGTTTATTACATAAATCTGGTAAAAAAGAGCTTAATATTAAGTTTAGTTTTACCCAAAACAAACTACAATGTATTATTACAGATAATGGCATAGGAAGGATTAAGGCTAAAGAAATAGTTGATCGCCAAGGAAATCATCATAAATCATTTGCTTTAGGAGCTATTGAAAAACGGTTAGAAATTTTTAAAAAACAATATAATCAAAATATTGGGTACAGTATTGAGGATTTATACCTTGATAAGACAGCCACAGGAACAAAAGTGGTCGTAATAATGCCTTTTAAAAACAGGTTTTAACTAATATAAAATATCAATAATTTAACTCATTTTTTAAGTAATGATTAGAAACTTTTGGCTTCTAGTTTTTCACTCATCGCTATTTTTTAGTTTTTATACTACAACTTATAATTAATTCCTTTATCAAAAAAATACCGTTTACAAACTCAATTCACCATTCACAAAGTCGTTTATTATCAAAACTAGTAAATGAAGTATTGTTGTCTTTAAATTAAACAATCTAAAAAAAAATAAAAAGATGAAAAAAATATTTAAAGCATCAGTATTATTTATAATATGTACAGTATTAGTTTTCGTTAGTTGTGATAAGGAAGATAATGCACTCATAAATACTGCTCCAGAAATAAAAGCACAAACTTTTAGTTTCTCTGAAGATTTGGGATCTAATAATATAATTGGAAAAGTAATTGCGACTGATACTGAAGAAGATAAACTTAATTTTAGTATTAAAACTAATAGTAATAATCTATTTGAAATTTTTGATAACGGGAACTTAAACCTTGCAGCCGGAATGTCTTTAGATTATGAAACAACTAAAATTCATATAATTACAGTTGAAGTGTCAGACGGAAATCTAACAGCATCGGCAAAAATAACTATAAACGTTATTGATGTAGATGAGAACGTTGCGCCAGAAATTGTAGCACAAGGTTTTGATGTAGATGAAAACATAGATACCGCTACAGAAGTAGCAAATATTGTAGCCACGGATGGTAATAATAATACTTTAACATACACTATTACACAAAATGCATTTCAAAATGGCGATACATCACTCCCTATGTTTGAGTTTATGCAAAGTAACTCAGGAGAGTTACGCTTAGCTACAAATCGTTTTTTAGATTATGAAAATGAAACATCATATCAAATTACCGTAGAAGTTTCTGATGGTGTATTAACAGCATCTGCAGACATTACTATAAATGTAACTAATGTAAATGAACCACCACAAATTAGAGATAGTAGTGTAATAAATGACCCTGCAGAAGATATTACTGATACCGTTGTTATTGGTACCATTGTAGCAACAGACCCTGAAGGAGATGCTATCACATATTCTTTAAGCAATAACCCAAACAATTTATTTGAAATAAATACCAATGGTGAAATTAGTTTAGCAGCAGATAAAAGTTTAGATTACGAAACAGCTACTACCCATAATATTACCATACAAGTTTCTGATGGTTCTCTTTCTTTAACGGAAGATATTACTATTAATGTTACCGATGTTTTAGAACCAACTAGTAATGGATTTATTACAACTTGGAAAACCACTACTGCAAACGAAAGCATAACAATTCCTACCAATAACAGCTTAACTTATAATTATACTGTAAATTGGGGTGATGGTAGTACTAGTACAAGTCAAACAGCTAGTGCTACACATACTTACGTTACCGCAGGTATTTATGAAGTAAAAATTACAGGCGATTTTCCTGCTATTTGGTTTAATAATACAGGTGATAAAAATAAAATACAAACCATAAAACAATGGGGAGATATTAAGTGGAAATCTATGAACCTTGCTTTTTTTGGTTGTACACAACTTACCTATACAGCTACTGATGCCCCAGATTTATCTTTAGTAACAAATATGAATTTTATGTTTTTTAATGCTAACTCATTTAATGGAAATTTAAATAATTGGGATGTAAGTACTATCACTACTATGTTTGGTATGTTTAGGGCTGCAACTTCTTTTAATGGTAATATTAGTAATTGGAATGTAAGTAAGGTTGTAGTAATGAATCAAATGTTTTCTTATGCATCAGCTTTTGATCAAAATCTAAACAATTGGGATGTAAGTAATGTTGATACGATGAACGGTATGTTTAGGGCTGCAACTTCTTTTAATGGTAATATTAGTAATTGGAATGTAAGTAAAGTAAGAGATATGAGTTACATGTTTAATAGTGCTAAGTCATTTAATGGTAATATTAGTAATTGGAATGTAAGTAATGTAAGTAATATGGCATATATGTTTAGTAATGCAACTGTTTTTAATAGTGATATTAGTGCTTGGAATGTAAGTGGGGTCACTAGTATGTATTCTATGTTTAAAGAAGCGACCGATTTTAATCAAAATATTAGTGGTTGGAATGTAAGTAATGTTACTAATATGCCATTCATGTTTAATAATGCAGGTTCTTTTAGCCAAGATTTATCTAATTGGAATACAGTTAGAGTAACAAGTTGCAATGACTTCAGTACAAATTCTGCATTAACAGCTGCACAATTACCAACTATAGGAAGCTGTTTCTAGTTTAATCTTTAAAGAAAAAAATAGCTACTTGTACTTTACAAGTAGCTATTAAATTTTAAAAAAATATTACAATGAAAAAAATAATTTTAATACTTACTTTATTAGTAACAACAGCAGTAGTGTCTCAAAACAATTTATTTGATAACGTTTCTGAGAAAGATCAATATCAAGAATATACAAAAGCTTGGGATAAAGAAGGTGATGGTACTTATAAAATTAGTGAAAAACGATTTATAGTTAATTTTAAAATTAAACGTCTTTCAACTGGTGAAGGCTATAGTATAGCAGCAGTTGTAGCTGAAGGTGAAAAAAAAGGAAAAAAAGGAGGAGGATATAATGTAATAGATGGGTATTACGAATGTAGTGGGTATCCTTATGAAAGTGTTATACGACATAAATATAAAAAAGACGGTATTGTAGCTATAGGAGACTATGTGTTTGTGCTTGAAGATATTTCTAAAGACGGGACTTCTTTTAAATTTATTGACGATATCTATGTTAAAATAAAAGGAGGAAATACTACAGGTAAAAAGAAAAAGAAGTCTTTTTTTCAGAGATTAAAAGAAGCGAAAAGCAAGTCTAAAAAGAATCCAGATTATGGGGCAGAACACAAAGCCTTACAAAGTAAAAATCTAAAGAAGTTAATTACTGATTATTTAGTTGCTATGAAAGCTAAGCAAAATGCTAGAACAGCAAAAGAAAAACAAGGCGATAAAAATATTATAGCCGAAAAGAATAAAGGAGAACAAGACATTAAACGATATAATGATTCTATTAAGGCAACTCCAGAGTATAAAGATTTACAAAGAAGAAAAAGGCTAAACGAAGCGAATTATAAAGGAGCTAAAGCAAAAAATACAGTAACTCTTCGTAACAATAGCAGTCATACAATTTATGTAGGCAGAAGTGGTAGTCGTAATCCAGGAACAAAAATTAGTGCAGGAGCCACAACCTCATGGAATTGTGATAGAGATGCTTATATACAAACAATTAGTTCTGACGGAGCATATAAATCTTCAAATAAACTAGTATATCGTAAAAATTCAGGGTGTGGTAAGACCATTAGTATCAACTAAAAATTATTTTAATTATGAAAACACTTTTAAAATATTTTTTTATCGTACTTACACCTTATTTTCTTTTTTCACAAAACGAAATACCAACAAAAACTATTAACGGAACCTACCATTTATTAGAAGCAGAACGTGGTATTGGTAATAAACCAACCAAAACTAAAACTTTTCAATACGGAATGTTTGGGAGAGATAAAGTATTAGCTATTGCCGCTTGCAAAAAATGTATGCCTGCAATGTATAAGTATAAAGAAGATGAAAGTAAGCAACTTGGTTTTCCTGTTTTTTATAATGATTACGGCTTATTTGTTTTTACCTATGATGAAGATAGTTTTGTAATCGTTAAAATATCAAATAAAAAAGATGCAGATGCTACTGATTTTTCTTTCAGTAATTTTTATAGTAAGACTAAATCAAAAGTTGATAGTATGACCAAGAAAAAAATAAAAGACTTTATTTTAAGTTTCTCTTAATATCTTAAGGAATAATTAAATATTAATTTTAAAAAACAATAAAGAGGCTATTTATTTGAAATAGCCTCTTTATTGTTTTCTTATCTATGCTTTTTTGATTTACTTAACACTTAAAAATGAAAAGTTATAACTAACACCAAAATTTAAATAAGTACTACTTAATTTACCTCCTCGTGCTTTCACGTATCCTAATCCACCTTGTACATTTAATTTATCAGTTAGTTTGTAATTTAACCCCATGCTTGGTTTTATAATTAAACCTTGTCCCGTACTAATACCACCACCACCTGCAGCACCACCTAAAAGTTGGGCAAAAATTGATGTTGTATTGTTAAAAAAAGTATTTGATTGTATTCCTAAACCAACAATACCTTCCGCATAAGCACCAGCGTCACCAAAATTAGCAAAAGATGTTTGTCCGGCTCCATAAATATACTTATTAAAGAAAAAGTTTATTTGCAAAGAAATTTGATGCATGTTTTGAGTATATCCACCATCATTATCTCTTGCAGCACTTAAATATAAATCTTGTTTTATAATTGTTTCTAAACCTTTAAATTTTCCGACCTTATACTTATCATCTCCAGAAACACCATCTTTATCTATATAATATTTTAAACCAAAGCCTAAAGTAGATGCTTTAAAATGTGAATCAGGCGACATTAAATATCCTTTGTTAATTGAAGCGTAAATATTATCAAATAATTTTTGTTCGATAGAAATATCAGGATAGATTAAAAATCCACCTTTGGTATCAACACCACCGCCACCGCCAGCACCAACACCAAATTTAGTTAAGATGTTTGTACGGTTTTTATTCATTGATAAATGATAACCACCACCTAAAAGAACATCCATATATCCAGCTCTAATTCCGTGGTAGGCACCATCAGCTTTTACGAAAAAAAAGAAGTTTTTATTTAAGTATGAGTTTAACTCGAACCCAGCTAAGCGTATCGTTTTATCTTTATATGAACCTTTTGTTACAGATAAATTATTTAAATGTACGAGTAAAGAAATTTTGTTAGCAGGCGTATTCCAAGAACTATTTTTTAGCGCAGCAAAAGAAAAAGAATTTTCACGTTCTTTAAAACTTGTCGTATTAAAAGATAAAGGTACTTGAATAGCTACATTAAATTGACTGCTATTAATAGTTCCTCCATCAAAAAAATTAACATAACTATACCCCACAGAGGTAGAAAAATGTTTAAAATTATATCCTAAATTAAAGTGCGGTAAAATAAAAGCACCACCACCATCTGGAGCTGCAGCACCGCCACCGCCACCAAAATGGAATCCAGTATCAATAAATAATTTATCGGTTATTTTATGTTGAATTCCAGCATTGATTCCTAAAGTAAAAAAACCACCACGAACTCCTCCAACAGCACCATAAATACCTACACCAACATAACTCCATTTATTGGGTTTTAAATTATAATGAACTCCTGTAAAATCCATGTTTTTCTCGTTATCGGGCATTTTAATAGATAAAAAATCTAGTTGTCCAAATCCAATTTGAGTTTCTTGCTGAGGAATTTCAGTTTGAGCGTATAAAAAGTAAACACTCAAGGTAAAACATACCATGAGTGCTTTTTTACTAATTTTAAATAGCATTTATATATTATTTTAAGGGTGTATTTTTTGACGTTCTCCATTAATATATGAAGCAACAAAAGCATCTTTAAATCCCATTTTTATTAATTCTTTTCTTAACGATTTAGCTTCGCTTAAAGAATCGAATAAACCTATAGAGTATTTAAAAAATCCATCTTTTATAGTAACCGTTGAAGGTATAGTTGACGTAGAAATTAAAGCGTACTTATTTTTAGAGAAAACACCAATCTGAACAGAGTAAATTGTTTTGTCACTTGTATTATCTATAACAGAATCAATAGTTTCATTTAAATTGTTTTCATTATCAGCAGGGTTGTTATTTCTAGCAGCCCTAGCATTTGCTCTTACTATGCTATCTAACACTCTTACATTTTCACTTTTTCTTATAGCAGCCTCATCTTCAGATGAAGTATAAGAAACACCTCCGTTATTCGTGTAAAAATAGTAGGTAGCTCCTAATGCAGCACCTAGCATTAAACCTAATATAATAGGTAATATCATCGAACCTTTTTTAGCGGAAGAAAGCGCTACTTTGGTTTCTTCTAATTCGCTTTCTGCTTCTTCTCTTTTAAGTTTTGCATTATCTAAGTCTTCTTGCATTAAATGAAACTTATCTTCTTCTATAAAAGGCATAATTGTAGGTTGATTTTTGTTAAAATATTTTACTAAAGTACAAATCTTTTTTTAGTCTTGCTTTTTAATGCTTATAATTACGGTTTTTGAAGCCGGTGTGTGGCTTTTCCTAGCCTTACTTTTTAAAGGAACTAACACATTTGCTTCAGGAAAATAAGTTGCAGTACATTGTTTAGGTATGCTGTACGGAATTACTAAAAATCCGTTTGCTTTCCTTTCTTCTCCTTGAAAATGACTCGTTAAATTTATTTTGTCTAATTTTTTTAAACCTTGATTTTTAATATCATCAGGGTTCATGAAAATAACTCTTCGTTCATTTAAAACTCCACGGTAGCGATCATTTAAACCGTAAATAGTAGTATTGTATTGATCGTGTGTACGAATAGTCATCATCATAAACTGATTATTGTCTAGAATAATATCCGAAGGTAAATTTGTAGAGAAATTTGCTTTTCCGGTTAAAGTAGGAGTGAAGTCGTTTACGCGAGCATTGTTGGGTAAGTAAAAACCTCCTTTTATACGAACTCGTTCATTGTAATTATCAAAACCGTCAATAGTGGCTTCTATTTTAGTACGAATTAAATCGTAATTGGTAATTAATTTAGTCCATTCAACCTTAGTGTTCTTCAATGTAGCGGTAGCAATACCAGCTACAATAGCAGGTTCGCTTAATAAATGTTTAGAAGCAGGCATTAAATGTCCGTTTGACTTATGAACAACACCCATCGAATTTTCTACAGTAATAAATTGTTCTCCACTATCTTGAATATCTTTTTCTGACCGACCTAAGCAAGGAAGAATTAATGCTTGTTTACCATGAATTAAGTGACTTCGGTTTAGTTTTGTTGATATTTGCACCGTTAAATTACAGTTCTTTAAAGCATCAGCAGTATATGTTGTATCTGGAGTGGCAGATATAAAATTACCTCCCATTCCTATAAAAACACTTGCTTTTTTCTGATGCATAGCTTTAATTGCTGCCACTACATCGTAACCGTGTTTACGAGGAGCATTAAATTGAAATTCCTTTTCTAAATTATCTAAAAAATCATCTTTAGGCTTTTCCCATATTCCCATAGTACGATCTCCTTGCACATTCGAGTGGCCACGCACAGGACAAGTACCAGCACCTTTTTTACCGATGCTTCCTTTTAATAATAGTAAATTAACAACTTCACGAATATTATCTACTGCATTTTTATGTTGTGTTAATCCCATTGCCCAACAAATAATAATTTTATCATTACTGATAATCATATCTGTAGCTTCTTTAATTACTTCTAAAGACAAGCCTGTTTGAGGTATTAATTCTTCTATAGAATATTTATCTAAATCAATTAAAAAATCTTCTAAGCCGTGTGTTTTTTCTTTTATAAATTGATGGTTAAAAACATCTCCCGATTTTTCTTCCTTAGCTTTCATCATCTTTAAGATGATTTTTAATAAGGCAACATCTCCATTAATTTTTACTTGTAAAAAAAAGTCAGTTAACTTATCACCAGCGCCAAACCATTTTAACGGATTTTGAGGATCTACATAATTCATTAATCCAACTTCAGGTAACGGATTTATAGTCATTATTTTCCCGCCATTTTTTTTAGTGTCTTTTAAAGCGGTAAGCATTCTTGGGTGATTTGTACCCGGGTTTTGACCTATAACAATAACTAAGTCAGCATGATTAAAATCATCTAAAGTAACAGAACCTTTACCGATACCAAGAGTTTCTGAAAGTCCGCTACCACTGCTTTCGTGACACATGTTAGAACAGTCGGGTAAGTTATTGGTGCCAAACTGACGTACAAATAATTGGTATAAAAACGCAGCTTCATTACTTGTTCTACCTGAAGTGTAAAAGATTGCTTCATCAGGAGATTTTAACTTGTTTAACTCATTTCCAATAAGATTAAAAGCCGCTTGCCATGATATTTCTTCATAATTATCAGCGCCTTCTTTTAAAATCATCGGATGGGTGATTCGTCCACTTTTACCAATTTCATAATCAGACCATTCAGACATTTCTTGCACCGAATGTGTGGCGAAAAACAACGGAGATACTCTATTTGTTGTTGCTTCTTCAGCAACTGCTTTTGCACCGTTTTCGCAATATTCCGCTAAAAAAGCTCTTTTCTGATCTGGATCTGGCCAGGCACAACCTGGGCAATCAAAACCATTAATTTGATTAATGTTTTTTAGTAAACTAATTCCTTTAGTAACACCTGTCTCTGTAAAAACATGTTTTAAGGCAGATTGTATTGCTTTTGTACCTACTGCTTTTTTTGGTATTTCTATAAGTTCAATACCTGTTAATTTTTCAGGTGGTTGTTCTTGTATTTTTTTATCACTCATAATTAATATATTGAGGATTAGCGTAAACTGTCATTCTATTATTTCTACTAAAACCTATTAGGCAAATGCCAAATTCTTTTGCAAAATCAACGGCTAAAGAAGAACAGGCAGAAACTGCTATAATAATAGGGATTTTAGCAAAAAAAGCTTTCGAAACAATTTCATATGAAACGCGACCGCTTACTAGCATGTAGCTTACTTCTTTTATTTTATTTTTATTAATTAAATCGCCAATACATTTATCAACTGCGTTATGACGACCAATATCTTCTTTAATAGTTAAGAGTTCTTTTTCTTTATCGAATAAAGCACAAGCATGGCTGCCTCCTGTATTTTTAAATAAAACCTGCAAATTATTCATTTTCAGAAACATATCAAATGTTATATCAATAGATTCATTATGTTTTTTTTTAAGAGGTTTATCTCTTGTTTTTAAGCCTTTTAATTCTTTTTTTCCGCAGATTCCACAGGATGAAACCGATAATAGTGTTCGTTTATTAAGGTAGCCTTTTCTTAATTTTTCCTTTGGAATACTAACATTTAAAATAGAAGAGAAATCATTATTTACCTCAATAATATCTATCTTTAATTCATCATTGCTTTTATAGATATCTTCAGCATATAAAAGTCCTCTTATAAGTTCGTTATCGTTTCCTGGTGTTCTCATGACAACAGTGTAAGATTCATTATTGATGTTTATCTGTAAAGGAGCTTCAATAACCAAGTTATCATCTATCTTTAAAGAAGAATTCTCTGATATTTTTATAGATTGGTATGTACTTGCTTGTTTCATGATCTAAACAAAAGTAATTAAAACAAAATGAACTGAAAAGCCTTAGTGAATAACAAAAAAATTAAAGATACCCCTTAAGTACCAAAAGGTAAAAGCAGGTGGTAAAAACGAATGTTTAAGTAGAAGGGCTTTTTTATGAAGCTTTAGTACAATTAACTACAATTAACTCATTGTTACTATTTGTTGTGAAAAAAAGATAAGAATCTCCACCATCCTTAAGCTTTGTTTCTGTTCTTATTTGTGCCACAGTTTTAGGGAAATTTCGTGTGGTAATATTTGCTTTTGAAACTGTTAATTGTTTTTTTAATTTCTTTTTGTTGTAGGGGTAAACCTCCTCTATTTTAAATGTTCTTCCGGGAAAATTAAGTATTAATTCTTCGGATGTATATAGATGTGAATGCTGGTGTAGTTTTTTAATATCATACTGATTTGTTACTTCGTTAAATCCGCCTGATTTTAAAATTGCAGCATTGGGTTCATACAAATATTTAGCTGGTAACGAGTAAGTTGTATTAGGTTTGTTTTTGTATTTAAAATTAAAATTTTGATTGCTGTTTTTCAGTAGGTTAACTGTTTTTATATCAATTGCTTCTTTGTTGTTTTTTTTAAGTAAAAAAAGCAATTCTTTAACTTCGTTATTTACTGCAATAACATGAACTTCTTTTACAAATTTTAACTCATTTAATGTTGCTGTTATATCTAACATTGGTGAGTTTTTAATAAGGATAGTATTTGATTTTGTAAATAGAAAATCAATATTTTCAGGTACATTAGGTAAGCAATCTTTTAATAAAAAGACTTTTCCTTTTATATCACTTCTACGAGAAGGGTCAATATAAATACAGTCGAATTTTTCGGTGGTTTCTTTTAAAAAATCCAAACCATTACCTGCAATTGTTTGAATATTTTTAATAGCTAGTTGATTGTAATTATGAGTTACAATTTCAGACAATTCTTTATTAATTTCTGCATGCGTAACTTTATCAAATTTTTCAGAAAAATAAAAAGCATCAACTCCAAAACCTCCTGTTATATCAATTAAGTTTTTACCAGAAACTAAGCTCGCTTTATATTTAGCACTTACTTCAGAAGATGTTTGTTCAATACTAATTTTTGCTGGATAATAGATGTTCTTTGTAGTAAACCAATGTGGTAATTTGTTCTTAGATTTTTGTTTACCAATAATTTGATTTGATAATTCCTGAATTGATACATTCTCAAACGGACTTCCTTTCAAAATCAGTTTTGTAATATCAGAATTTAAGTTTTTATCAATAAACTCTTGGACCTTTTTATCTAAAATATTGGTATTCAATTGCTTTATTTTTTGAATAACAATATTATGATATTTTATTGATTTTATTGAGGAAAGAAGCAATTTTACGCTACTTTTTTTACTAATTTTACCACTTAATTAAGTAAAAATATAATTAAAATAATGAAAAAAAGTTTTTTAATAGTTACTCTGATTTTAGTAACAATGAGTGTAAGTGCACAATATTATATTTCAGTTAGTGGTGGTTTACACAATAAAGCTAATATGAAATTATTATCTACATCTAGCGGGGCTTTAAAAGGTAGTTATGGTGATGGAATTCAAACACAAATAAGAGGAGGTTACTTTTTTAATGATAAGATAGGAGTTGATGTAGGTGTAGGCTATTTACATGGTGAAGATCAGCAAATTCGAAAAGATTATTTAGATGTTAATGCAAGAGCAAGAGCATTTGGAGCTTCATTATCTGGTATTTATAATTTATCTAGTAATGTGTACGTGCGAGCTGGTTTAATTACTAAAATAGGCGGAAAAAGTATTGCCGAAGGATCTTTAGATCTTAATATTCCTGGTGAATGGGTTAATCCTGCTTTGGCAGGATCTGGACAGACCTTACCTTTAAAAGTTGAGTTTGATAGGGACAATACAGGTGAGTTTCCTTTAGGTTTTGTTGGTGCCTTTGGTGTTAAGTTTGAAGTTGCTAAGAATTGGAGTGTTTTTGCTGAAATGGAATATCAAGGTATTGATGTTACACCAAACAAATCTACATTAACAAGATATGCAGGAACATTAGCAGGACAACCAGTTGAAAGAGATCAGTTAATTGCTTTAATAGAAGGAAATCCACAAGCTAGTGCTTTCTTTGAGGAAGATAAACTTTCTATTTTTGATGAATTTACTTATTCTGATAATCCATCTGATAATCAAAGAAAAAAGTTTGATGCGCCTTATTCTTCTTTTGGTTTTAATATTGGTATAATGTATACTTTTAGTAAATAGAATTATATATTAAAATCAAAACATAAAAAAGAGCAACTTACGAGTTGCTCTTTTTTGTATTTTAAAGTAATTAATTATTAGGTCTACTTATAATTGACTATGATTAATTATGCTTTGTTATTTATTAATTTTTGAATTCCTTTCGCTAATTCATCGGCAGCTTTCGTATTGTTTCTAAACCATAATTCGGGCTCTATCAACTCTAATTCTGCGAGTGCTAACTTATTATTGTTATCTGTGAAAATATCAACCCTGGCGTAAATAGGAAGCTCATTACACGCTTTTATGGCTTTTTCAGCAAAGTTAATTTCTAGTTGAGTAGGAGTGTAGTTGTGTACAGAACCTCCAAAATCATCTTGAACTCTAAAATCTCCTTTTTTAGCAATTTTTAAAACGGCATGTGTAAATTTACCGTTTATTAGGATTAATGAAATTTCACCTTTTTTAACGATGTTATGTTGAAAGGGCTGTAATATTAACGCTTCTCTAGCTATTAATTTCTTGAAAATAGCTTCATGGGCAGAAATATTTTGAGGATTTATTCGGTAAGTATGTCTTCCACCACCAGAAACACAAGGTTTTAATACAAACTCATTAAGCTGATGTTTTGCAGCTAATTCTTGTAGACTATCTTTTTCCGTAGTTTCTATAAAATAAGATTCACAAATATGAACTTCTTTTTTTTGTAAATCTTGTAAATAGTGTTTATCAATATTCCAACGAATTATAGCTTCTGAATTTAGTAAAATAGTTTGTTTAGAAACCTTGTTTAACCATTTAGAGAATTCATCATATCTATCAAAATAATCCCAAGTAGTTCTAAATAAAATATATTTAGTGGTAGACCAATTAAAAGTAGCGTCATCCCAAGAAAGACGACCAACTTTTAAGCCTGTTTTTTCTAAAGCTACTTTTATGTAATTGTCTTCATCTAAGACATTTTTATTGTAATTATCCGTTTTTGTAGGATTTAAATACCTGCTTTCTGTAAGAATTATAACATCATAAATTTTCATGTAGGAAATTTACAATAATTTATGATGTTATTTTATTGTTTATACTATAATCGCCTAAATTATATGCTTTATTTGCTATAAAATAACTGCGTAAAATAGTAGTTGTTCTTAGTATCTTTTTGAATGCCTATTCCGGTGTGTGTGTAATCACCTTCAATATTTTCTCTATGACCAGGACTGTTTAACCAACCTGTAACAACTTCTTGAGCGGTTCTTTGACGTGAAGCAACATTTTCACCAAAACTAACAGCATTTACAAGTTTTCTTACCTCAATGAACCTTGCATCGAAATTATCGTGACTTATCTTATTTTTACCAATCATATATTGTGTATGCTCTAAAGCTATTCCAGCTATCTCATCATTAAAAATAAGTGTATTCTTACCAATACTACTCCTGTGTTCATTAATTAATTTATGAACTTCTTGAGTTATTGTGTTATTCTCGGTACTATCAATATCGCTCATAGAACTTTCACTACAAGAAATAAATATTAAGGAAGAAAATAAAATTAAAAAGTATTTTTTTGAATACATATTTTGGGGGATTAAGGTTTTAGAAAATTAAAGAGCAAACTTACTGTTTATTTTGTTGATAATAATCTAACACATGTTTAGGAATTTCAACGCCTTCTTTTAATTTATCGTCAGAAACAGGAAATTCAGCAACTTGTTTTATAGGAACTACCCCTGCCCAAATAGGCAAATTATAATCTTCAGGTTCGTCTATTACACCGGTATCTCTAATTTTCGCAGAAGCGGTGTCTATGGTGAATTCTATAACTAAAGTTCTATCTAATTCTTTTTGATGCATTGGTCTTATTGCGTCCCATTGGTTTGGTATCATTTGATCTACAATCCACTTTAAAATCTCCGTTTTTTTAGCATCTTTTTCAACTTTACGTAAGCTACCGAAAAGAGTTACCGAACGATAATTTACAGAGTGATGCAAACCAGAACGCGCTAAGACTAACCCGTCTAAATGCATAACTGTTATTGATGTTTTACCACTTTCTAAAATCGATAATAACATTCTGTTACCAGTTGAACCATGAATGAAAATCTTATCATCTCTTCTGGTGTATGCCATCGGAATTGTAATAGGGTTACCGTCATAAATGTAGCTAACATAGCATAAAAAACCTGCATCTAAAATAGTATTAATTTTTTCTACATCGTAGGTTGCTCTGTTTGCTCCGCGCTTTACTCTATTTAATTTTGATTGTTCGTATTCCATATTAAATTTCTTTTGACAAAACGTAATTGTCGTATTCTTTTCCGTTAACATTAAAGTTTAATTCACCAATGTTTTTAAACTCATTTCTTTGGTAAAAACGAATACCTCTTTCATTTTTAATATATACAGAAAGCCATATTGCAGTGGCTTTTTTTTCTTTAATTTTATCAATAATAAAATCTAAAAAGGGTTGCCCGATTTTTAAGGGTAAAAACTGATTTAAAATATATATCCTTTCTAATCTTGCGCTATTATTCGCTGTTTTGTCTTCAAACGGATAATTTAATACCACTTTAGAAAAACCAACAGGTAAATCATCAACATAAACAATATGAAACAGATTGTTTTTATCTTCTAATTCTTCTTTGATTTTTTTGATAGAAAAAGCATTCGCGCAATAAGCTAATAGATCATTTTTATCATCTATAAAGTGACCATGAGATTCGGTATATGTAATTCTACCTAATAAGGCTATAACTTCAATATCTGAAGTTGTTGCTGTTTTAAACGTAATCATCAATTATCTATTTTTAGGTGCCATTTCTTTAAATTTATCAGCATTAAATTTCGCTTTCTCTAAATCTTTAGGAGCATGTATTCTTTTTGTTGACGCAGGATATTTTACTATCATTTCTGATGTTCTTATAGGTCGTTCTGTAAAATTACCAGCACAACTAGGGCACACATTTTCGAATATTTCTATAGCACATGTTCTGCAATAGGTGCACTCGAAAGAACAAATCATGGCATTAGCAGAATTACTAGGTAAATCTTTATTACAGTGCTCGCAATTTGGTCTTATTTCTAACATTATAAATAGCGTTCTTTAATAATATCAATATGCCAAACGCTGTGTCCTAATAAAATAAAAGCACATGCTCTTGCCGAAACTGGCGAGTTACTAGCGGTTCCTAAATTGATTAAATTATCATCAGAAATACTATTAATTAAATTCATTGAATACATGCGTGAAACAGTAAACTCTTCTAGTAATTCATCCAAAGATTTTTCGTTTGCTCCTGATGGATCTATATAAACATCTTGATCAAAACCAGCCATGGCTGTAGTATCTTTTCTTGCTATTCGTAAAAAACGGTACATAAAAATACGTTCGGTATCAATAATATGTTGTAAAAGCTCTTTGATTGTCCATTTTTCAGGTTGATAACGGTATTCTAATTTATCTTTAGGCACAGATGAAAAAAAATCGATTACCATTTTCTTATCTTCTTCAAAACCTGTCATTAAATCTATCGAATCTGCTACTTTATCTAAATATCTTTTATAATATTCATCATGTTCGTTCGGTTGTACGTTTTGTTTAGTCATTTTTTTAATGTTTTATTGTTCAAAAATAATATATTTATGGATGGTTATAATAATCCAAAAAAGATATAGTTAGTAGTCCAGATGTTTCCGTATAAAACCAGTTTTAAGATAGATAGAAAAGGTTCTCAATCTTTGTACATACAATTGTCTAATCAGTTTATTCTATTGATAAAAGAACAAAAATTAAAACCTAAAACCAAACTTCCAGGAAGTAGAAGTTTAGCAGCGTTGTTAAACGTGCATAGAAAAACGGTTGTTGCTTGTTATGACGAGTTAATGTTACAGGGTTGGGTAGAAAGTATTCCTAAAAAAGGGACTTTTGTGCATAGTAATTTACCTTTATTACAACAAACCACGTTTTCTAAACTAGGTTTTAATGCTGAAGAAACACAAACTGGTTTTTCTTTCTACAAAAATAAAGCGCCTCAAAATTACTCTAAAAAGAAAGATGATACTATGCTATCTCTTAATGACGGTGTTTCTGACGGAAGATTAACACCGATGGATGAAATTGTTAGAACTTACAGAAGAATTGCTGCTAAAAAAAATATATACAAACATTTGGGGTATAATTCAGTTTACGGAAGTGGTACATTAAGAGAAGTTTTAGTTACTTATTTAAATGAAACAAGAGGATTACAAATAGCCAAAGAGCATGTTTTAATAACTCGTGGAAGTCAAATGGGAATTTGGTTATCCTCTCAATTATTATTAAAAGAGAAAGATATTATTGTAGTTGGTGAAACAAATTATGTGTCGGCAAATGCTACTTTTTCAAGTCAAAAAGCAATATTAAAAACTGTTTTAGTTGATAAAAATGGAATTGTAACCGATGAGATTGAAACTATTTGTAAAAAACAACAAATTAAAGCGGTATACGTAACTTCTCATCATCACCATCCAACCACTGTGACCTTATCTGCCGAAAGACGAATTCATTTATTAAACCTTTCTAAACAATACAATTTTGCTATTATAGAAGATGATTATGACTATGATTTTAACTACAAACATGCGCCAATTTTACCTTTAAAAAGTCATGATGTAAATAAAAACGTAATTTATATTGGTTCTATTTGCAAAACGGTAGCGCCTGTTTTTAGAGTTGGGTATTTAATAGCGTCTAAGGAGTTTGTAGATGAAGCTGCAAATCGCAGAAAAATAGTAGATAGGCAAGGTGATGAGCTGTTGGAATTAACATTTGCAGATTTTATAAAATCGGGTGATTTAGACCGGCATATTAGAAAAGTAATGAAGGTTTATAAGCAGCGAAGAGACTTGTTTTGTTGCTTGTTAGGCAAAGAATTAGGCGGCTTTTTTAAGTTTGATAAACCAAAAGGAGGCATGGCTGTTTGGACGGTTTTAAATAAAAAATATTCGTGGAAACAAGTTGCGAAAGAAGCTTTAAAAAATCAATTAGAAATTGGCGATTATTCTCGTTATGAAGCTGTTAATATAAGCCACAATGCGATTAGAATTGGTTTTGCAAGTTATAACGAAGAAGAGATTTACGAATTAATTGCTAGATTAAAAACAACAATGTTAGCGCTTAAAAACTAGCTTTTATCATTCGGTCGTTACCAGAAAAATCCTTTTTTAGTTCAATGTTTTTAAAACCCTTATCTTCTAACATTTTTACGGTTTCTTTTCCTAAATATTGATTGATTTCAAAAAATAAGAGTCCGTTTTCTGATAAATGAAGTTTTGCTAAATCGGCTATTTTGTCATAGAATATTAACGGGTTGTTATCATCAACAAACAAAGCTAAATGTGGTTCGTTTTCTAAAACATTATTTTTAATTTCTGCTTTTTCAAGTTCTCGAACATAAGGCGGATTGGAAACAATAATATCTAATTTTACGTCATTCTGAACTTGTTTCAGAATCTCATCTAAATTATTGGCCTTTAAAATATCAACTTCAAAAAAATCAATTTCAATCGAATTTAGTTTCGCATTTTCCTTGGCAGTAATTAAAGCTTCTTTAGATACATCAATAGCTAAAATTGTAGCATTTGGTAACTGTTGTTTTAAAGAAATAGGAATACAACCAGTTCCGGTTCCAATATCTAATAGGGTTAAAGGTTTTGGGTTAAAGGTTAAAGTAGTTTTATTATCTTTTATTTCATTTAAAACCCATTCTACCAATTCTTCGGTTTCTGGTCTTGGTATTAAGGTGTTTTTATTTACTAAAAAAGGCAATCCATAAAACTCAGTATTTCCTAGTATATACTGAATGGGTTCTTCTTTTTGTAATCTTTTTATCGCTTTACCAAAAAATGTTAAAACATCCGAAGGAATATTAAAATCTGCTTTTAAAACGGAATCAATTCGTTGAAACCCCAATTTTTCTTCAATTAATAAAAAGAAAAAAGAAGCTATTTCAGTTTCTGGATATATCCTTGATAATTCTTCAGTAAAATATGTTTTAAATTCTTTTAAAATCATTTTTAAGCCTTAATTAAATCTTTTAACATCCAAACATTACAAGAAAAATGACCTGTATTTCCCATAGGAGCATCTAAATTAACAAATCCGTTTTTGGCATACAAAGCTCTTGCGGCATCCATATAAGGCATTGTTTCTAAATAACATTGCTTATATTTTTCTTCTTTTGCTTTAGATAAACAATAATTAATTAGCTTACTACCCAAGCCTTTTCCTCTTGCTATTGGCAAAAAATACATTTTTTGCAGTTCACAAATAGTCTCTTCAAAATCAGGCAAACCTGCAAAACCAACACCACCAACTATTTTATGTTGATGTTCTATTACAAAATAGGCTGTTTTTGCTTTTTGATACGTTTCAAACATCTCATCAGTTGCTTTATCTTCATAAGCCGTACCAACTTTAGGTGCGCCAAATTCAGTTAAAACAGTTCTAATAACGCTTGCTATTTGTTGATTATCATTGGGTTTAATTTCTCGGATAATAAAATCAGAAGGAGTCATAGGAATACCTTATTTTTGCCTTGCAAATTACCTAAAAAAATAAGAATCGAGATGAAGAAATTGGGGTTTTTTATAGTTGTTTTATTTATTGTGAGTTGTTCTATAAAAGAGAAACCAATATTTATAAAAATAGATAATATTAAAATTTTATCTATTTCTTCAGATACAATTCGATTACAAGCGAAAGCTTTCTTTAAAAACCCTAATGATATTGGTGGAAAAATAGCAACAGACGAAATTAAAGTAATCGTAAATGGCGAAGAAGTGGCTAAGGTTTCTTCTGATGAGTTTGAAGTTCCTGCGCGAAACGAATTTAATATTCCGCTGCAAGTGGTAATTCCTGCTAAAAAGATATTTGGAGATAATAAAAACGGAATTCTAGGAGGTTTGATTAATTCTATTTTAAATAAAAGTGTAAAAGTGCAGTTTAAAGGAGACTTACGTTATACCATATTTGGTTTTTCAGATGTATATCCGATTGATAAAATAGAAGATGTTAAAATAAAATTCTAGTTTTTTTGAAGCACGAAAATTACATACTACGTTGTTTACAATTAGCCAAAAATGGTATAGGTACAGCACGTCCAAATCCGTCAGTTGGTGCTGTTATTGTTTGTAATGATGAAATTATAGGTGAAGGTTATACAAGTACTTATGGTGGTAATCACGCAGAAGTAAATGCCATAAATTCAGTTGTAAATAAAGAGTTATTAAAAGAAGCCACTATATACGTAACCTTAGAGCCGTGTGCACATTTTGGTAAAACACCGCCTTGTGCCGATTTAATCGTAAAACATAAAATACCTAACGTTGTAGTTGGTTGTGTTGATACGAATAGTTTGGTTGCCGGTAAAGGAATTGAGCGCTTAAAAAAAGCAGGAATCAATGTAATTGTTGGTGTTTTAGAAGCGGAATGTAAACAACATCATAAACGTTTTTTTACTGTTCAGAATAAAAAACGACCTTATATTATTTTAAAATGGGCCGAAACTTCGGATGGTTTTGTGGCGCCGTTTCGTCATTACGAGCAAAGCCAAGTAATCTCTAAATCGATAAAGAGATTGCCTCAGCAAAAAACCTTGCTTCGCAATGACGCTAAACCAGTTTGGATATCTAACGAATACTCAAAACAGCTAGTTCATAAATGGCGAAGTGAAGAGCATGCTATTTTAGTTGGTACAAATACAGTAATTGCAGATAATCCGTCATTAACTGTGCGTAGTTGGTCAGGAAATAATCCGATTAGAATCGTAATAGATAAAAACTTACGAATCCCTGAAAATGCAACGGTGTTCGATGAAAAAGTAAAAACGATTGTTTTAACGGATAAAGAAAATATTCGTCATTGCGAACAAGGCCAAGCAATCTCATACGAAGACTTAGATTTTTCATCCCGCGTAGCGGAACAAATTTGTAACATATTACAAAAGCACAATATTCAATCTATAATTATTGAAGGAGGCACCCAAACACTGCAAACTTTTATTAATGCGAACCTTTGGGACGAGGCAAGAATTTTTAAAGGAAAAACAACGTTTAAAAGTGGAGTAGTAGCTCCGATTTTAAAAGGAAGACTAGAAAAAGAAGAAAACATCGTAGGCGATGTATTAAAGACATACATAAATGATTAAAAATATTGTTTTCGATTTTGGTGATATCTTCATCAATTTAGATAAAGAAGCAACTTATAAAGAATTAGCAAAACTAGGCGTAACCAACATTTCTGAAGATATGATTTTAACCTATCATCAATATGAAATGGGTTTAATTTCTACTGATGAGTTTGTAAACTTTTATAAAACCAAATTTCCGCAGTTAAGTCGTGAAAATTTAGTGAATGCTTGGAATGCTATTTTGTTAGATTTTCCGAAACGAAGATTAACTTTTTTACAAGAATTAGTAGCATCAAATAAATACAGATTATTTTTATTGAGCAATACAAACGACTTACATATTTCTTGGATTCAACATAATTGGGGAACTGAATTGTATAATGAGTTTAAAAACTGCTTTGAGCAGTTTTATTTATCGCATGAAATAAATTTTAGAAAACCAAATGCTAATATTTACGAATTTGTATTGAATGAAAATAATTTAAAAGCTTCAGAAACTATTTTTGTTGATGACTTAAAAGAAAATACCGAGGCAGCCAAAGAGTTAGGAATGCAGGTGTGGAATTTAATTCCAGGAAAGGAAGATGTGGTTGATTTGTTAAAAAGAAAAGAGTTTTTAGCGTGATTTATTTAGTTTTAAGTGTTTTAGTTTCTAGTTTGATATTTGTAATTTTTAAACTTTTTGATGTTTTTAAAATAAACACTTCACAAGCCATTGTTGTAAATTATATTATAGCATTATCTTTTGGATTGTTTACCTCAAATGTTTCTTTGCCAATTACACAAATACCACAACAGCCTTGGTTTTTAGGTGCTTTTTGTTTAGGTTTTTTATTTATCACAATATTTAATGTGATGGGAATAACCGCACAAAAAAACGGATTATCAGTTGCTTCAGTTGCAGGAAAAATGTCTGTCGTTATACCTATAGTTGCCGGGGTTTTTATATATAACGAAAGTGTGGGGATTATAAAAGTAATAGGTATATTAATGGCGCTAGTTGCTGTTTATTTATCTTCAGCTAAAAGTGATATTTCTCCTGTAAAATTTAAAAATTTAATATATCCGTTATTATTATTTGTAGGTTCTGGTTGTATTGATGCTGGTTTAAAATATACTGAAACGATGTATGTGTCAGACGGAGCAGTGCCTATGTTTTTAGCAACTATTTTTGGTTGTGCATTTATATTCGGATGCTTTTTTATGATTACTCAAATCATAAAAAGGAGTTTTAAATTTCAATCTAAAAATATTTTAGGGGGAATTGCTTTAGGGATTCCGAATTATTATTCGATGGAATTTTTATTAAAAGCACTACAAACCGAAGGATTAGAAAGTTCAACTTTATTCACTATAAACAACGTATCTATTGTTATTTTAACTACCGTTTTTGCATTGGCTTTCTTTAAAGAAAAATTGATCAAAAAAAATTGGATAGGAATAGGATTGGCTGTAATTAGTATTTTATTAGTAGCTTCGGCGTAATGATTGAGATAAAAGACACCTACAAAACGATTGATGTTGCTTCTGAAGAAACATTATTTAAAGACAGAAATAGTAAGTTTTTTGGCTATGCTTTTCCTGTTTTTACAGAAGATGATGTTAAAGAAGCGATAGAAAGTTTAAAAAAGAAACACCATTCGGCACGCCATTTTTGTTATGCTTGGCAATTCGGCACAGAAACAATTCGTTTTAGAGCCAATGATGATGGTGAACCTAGTAATTCCGCCGGAATGCCTATTTACGGACAAATACAAGCTTTTGATGTTACCAACATTTTAATTGTTTCGGTTCGTTACTTTGGTGGTACAAAATTAGGTGTAGGGGGTTTGATAAATGCATATAGAACTTCAGCTCAATTAGCTTTAGAAATTGCTGATATTAAAGAAAAAACAATAGATATTCAGTATCAACTAACTTTTGATTATGATATGATGAATAAGGTACAGCGTGTTGTAAAAGAACGAAATCTAAATATTATTGCTCAGAAATTAGAAATGGATTGCCAATACACTATTGCTGTTCGTAAAAAAGAGGCACAAATGATATTCGATATTTTTGATAACCTTTTTAAGGTTACAATTAAAGAATTATAGTTACATATAAATCACCATAATTTTAAAAATGCAAATAACCAAACTTACTACTAATAGCATATTACCGCTTACATGTTCTCGATCGGGAACTTGTTGTTTTGGTAAAGATGTAATGCTTAATCCCTGGGAATTGTTTCGTTTTAGTAAAGAAAAGAAAACAACTCCGAAAGAGTTTAGGGATTTACATACTAAGTTTGGCGGAATTCAACTGCTTTTTAATGGTAAACAAGATAAAAAAGGACAACATGCGTGTAGTTTGTATAAAGATAATGTTGGGTGTAGCGTTCACGAAGGTCGCCCATTGGCTTGCCGTTTATACCCACTAGGTCGTCAAGTACAATACAATAAAGCAGCATATATTTATGAAGGAAATCAATTTCCTTGTCTAAACGACTGTGCTGAAGTTTTAGGTTTACCAAAATTGAGTGTAGGCGAATATTTAAAAGGGCAAAAAGCTGATTTATTTGAAAAGGCTTTAGATGAATATTTAATCATCATGCAAAATATTGCTGATATTGGTTTTGAGTTGTTATTAGATTCGGGTCTAGCCGCTTCTGGAAATACCAAAACACTAGCTTTGTGGAGAGCATCTGGAAGTGAATCACATGAATTATCAGCCAAAAGAATAGGGCAAGGGTGGTTAGATTACTTAATGATACCCGACATAACTATTGATGTTGAAGATCCTACTATTTTTGCACAAAAACATAATGAATTATTACTTCAAAAAGTGCAAAATGAATTTGGAAGTATTCAAACTTTAGAAGAACTTCAAGAAGCAGCTGTTTTAATAATTGCTGTAGCATTGCATTTATCTAGAGGTTTAGGTGCTGACACAAAAGGGATCTCTGAACATTGGATTGAAATTGCTAAAAGTCACGGAGCTAAAGAGTAATTTCATTTTTTTATCAAAAAAAGCATAAAATATAATGTACAGATTTGTAATAGTTAAGTTGTTACTATTACACTTAATTTTTAATGCTTACTTTTAAAGCAACAAAAACCAAATATTATAATTTCATGCGATTTTTAATTTCCTTTTTATGTATCCTTTCTATTGGGATAACAATACCAATTAGTGCACAAAACTTAACCGAAACGGATTACGATGTTTTAAATTACAGACTTTTAGGGCCTTTTAGAGGCGGAAGAAGTGCTGCGGTAACAGGTGTGCCAAACAAACCAAATCTATACTATTTTGGGTCAACTGGCGGTGGAATCTGGAAAACGACAAACGGAGGTAGACAATGGGAAAACATTTCGGATGGTTTTTTTGGAGGGAGTATCGGAGCGATTTCAGTTTCAAAATCCGACCCTAATGTTATGTATGTTGGTGGTGGTGAAAAAACAGTAAGAGGTAATGTTTCCTCTGGTTATGGTATATGGAAAACAGTGGATGCAGGTAAAACATGGATAGAGTCTGGGTTAAAAAAATCAAGACATGTTCCTAGAATAGCAATTCACCCAACAAATTCTAACATTGTTTTTGCAGGTGTTATGGGTAATTTATATAAACCTACTAAAGACCGTGGTGTTTATAAAAGTATTGATGGTGGTAAAACTTGGAGAAAAACATTGTTTTCTAACGAACACGCTGGTGTTGTAGATTTACAAATGGATCCAACAAATCCAAGAATTTTATATGCATCTACATGGCGAATTAATAGAACTCCGTACAGTTTAAACTCTGGAGGAGAAGGTTCAGCGTTATGGAAAAGTACAGATAGTGGCGAAACATGGACAGAAATTTCAACTAAAAAAGGTTTCCCAGAAGGTACTTTAGGTATTATTGGTGTAACAGTATCTCCAGTTAATAACCAACGTATTTGGGCTATTGTAGAAAATAAAGATAAAGGTGGTTTGTACCAAAGTAATGATGGTGGCGAAACGTGGAAACAAGTAAATAGTGAACGTAAAATCCGTCAACGTGCTTGGTATTATACACGTGTTTATGCTGATACTAAAGATGTTGATAAAGTGTATGTTTTAAATGTACGCTATCATAAAAGTTTGGATGGTGGAAAAACTTTTAGTACACATAATGCACCACATGGCGATCATCATGATTTATGGATAGCTCCTGAAAACCCAGATCGTATGATTATAGGTGATGATGGTGGAGCGCAAGTTACGTACGATGGTGGTGAAACTTGGAGTACTTATCACAACCAACCAACATCGCAATTTTATAGAGTAACTACAGATAATCATTTTCCGTATCGTATTTACGCAGCTCAGCAGGATAATTCAACGGTAAGAATTCCACATAGAACTGATGGAGGAGCTATAACCGAAGATGATTGGGAAGCTACCGCAGGTGGAGAATCAGCACATATTGCTGTTGATCCTAAAGATAATGATATTGTTTATGGTGGAAGTTACGATGGTTTTTTAACACGAGTTAATCATAAAACAGGAACTGTTCGTGCAATTAATGTTTGGCCAGATAATCCTATGGGACATGGAGCAGAAGGTATGAAATATCGTTTTCAATGGAATTTTCCTATTTTGTTTTCAAAACATAATCCAAATAAATTATATACATTTTCGCAACATGTTCATGTTACTGAAAATGAAGGGCAATCATGGAAAATTATTAGTGATGATTTAACAAGAAACGATCCTGATAAATTAAAATCTTCCGGAGGGCCAATCACTCAAGACAACACATCGGTAGAATATTATTGTACCATTTTTGCGGCACAAGAATCACCTTTAAAAGAAGGATTACTTTGGGTTGGTAGTGATGATGGATTAATTCATGTAACCAAAAATGGAGGTAAAACTTGGCAAAATGTAACGCCAAAAGGAATGCCAGAATGGATGATGATAAACAGTATAGAGCCAAGTGCTTTTGATGAAGGTACATGTTATGTAGCTGGAACAAAATATAAAACGGGTGATTTTACTCCGTATTTATATAAAACAACAGATTACGGAAAATCTTGGACTAAAATTACAAATGGTATTAATCCAGAACATTTTACACGTGTTGTAAGAGAAGATCCAAAGCGAAAAGGTTTATTGTATGCAGGTACAGAAACGGGAATGTATATTTCTTTTGATGATGGTAAGAACTGGCAACCATTTCAATTAAATTTACCGATTGTACCAATTACAGATTTAACCATTAAGGACAATAGTTTAATTGTAGCAACGCAAGGTAGGAGTTTATGGATGATTGACGATTTAACGGTAATTCATCAATTAATGAATAACAAATTAAAAGAGAACATGTTGTTCAAGCCAAAAGACACATACAGAATGCGTGGCGGTAGTAGAAAAGGTAGTAAAACATCTGGGACAAATAAGCCTAATGGTGTGGTTACTTATTTCAACTTAAAAGATTATCATAAAAAGAAAGATACTATTTCATTAACCTATTTTGATAAAAAAGGTGATACCATAAAGTTCGTAAGCACTGCAAATAAAAAGAAAGACATATTGGTGGCTAAAAAAGGAGGGAACCAATACATCTGGAGCATGACTTATAAAGGCGCAGAAAAGCTAAAAGGAATGATATTATGGTGGGCAAGTTTACAGGGGCCAAAAGCCGTTCCTGGAGTTTATAAAGTTAGCTTAAGTGTAAACGGAAAAACTCAGGAACAACCGTTTACAATTTTGGCTGATCCAAGAGCAGAAAGTACACCAACTGACATGAAAAAGCAATTCGATTTTATAAAAGATGTCAATAAAACCATGGATAACGCTCATAAATCTATTAAAAAAATAAGAAATATCAATGCTCAATTATCTGCTTTTCAAAAGCAATATAAAAATAATTCGTTGGTAAAAGATTTGATAGAAAAAGCAAAAGATTTAAAAAAGAAGTTCACAGAAATAGAGGAAGCTTTATATCAAACAAAAAACAGAAGTGGACAAGATCCGTTAAATTTTCCAATTCGATTAACTAATAAATTAGGGCACTTAAATAGTTTAGTGCGCATGGGTGATTTTGCACCTACAGAACAAGATATTGCTGTAAAAAATGAATTGACCCAAAAGATAAATTTAGAATTAAAAGCTTTTAATAATTTATTAAGCAATGAAATTAAAGTATTTAACGCTGCTTTTAATAGTAAAAAATTAAACTATTTATTTATAGAAAAAGAATAGTAAATAAAATATAATAATTCTAATTAACCTTTAATAATAACGCTTTAAATATAGATTAGTGAGTTTAGAGAAAGAATATGATTATATAATAATTGGTAGTGGTTTTGGTGGATCTGTAAGTGCTTTACGATTATCAGAAAAAGGTTATAAGGTTTTGGTAGTTGAAAAAGGAAAATGGTTTAAACCTAAAGACTTTCCTAAAACAAACTGGAATTTTAAGAAATGGCTTTGGATGCCAAGGTTGCGTTTTTTTGGTATCATGAAATTAACCATTTTTAAACACGTAGCAATATTATCGGGTACTGGTGTTGGTGGTGGTTCTTTGGTGTATGCAAATACATTACCTGTTCCTAAATCAACTTTTTTTAAAACCGGTAGTTGGAGTAACTTAAAAGACTGGGAAAATGAATTAGCTCCTTATTATAAAGAAGCATTGCGAATGCTTGGAGCAACAAAAAATCCGCAATTCTTTGATGGAGATATAGGTCTTAAAAAAGTAGCCAAAAAATTAGGGATGGAGGATAAGTTCGACGCGCCTGATGTTGCTGTGTATTTTGACGAAGAAAATGTAACTAAAGAAGATCCATATTTTAATGGCAAAGGCCCAAAAAGAACAGGTTGTAATTTTTGTGGTGCTTGTATGACGGGTTGTAGAAATAATTCTAAAAATACGTTAGATAAAAACTACTTGTACCTGGCTCAAAAGTTAGGAGCAGAAATCATAGCAGAAAACGAAGTTTACGATGTTGTTCCTGCAATTTTAAGTGATGGTAATACAGGTTATGAAGTAGCTATAAAAACTAGTACTAAATTATTTACTAAAAAAAGAAAAATTAAAAGTAAAAGTGTAATTTTTTCAGGTGGAGTATTAGGTACTGTGAAACTTTTACTAAAATTAAAAATGAATTCATTACCTAATATTTCAGACAGGTTAGGTCAAGATATAAGAACAAATAATGAAACTTTGGTAAGTGTTTCTAGTCTCGAAAAAGACAAGAATTATTCAAGAGGAGTAGCAATCGGTAGTATTTTAGATACCGATGAGAACTCTCACCTAGAAATTGTTAGGTATGCAGAAGGTTCTAACGCTTGGAAGTTTTTGCATTTACCATATGTTACAAACACAAATGTTTTTGCTCGTATCGCTATGATATTTGTGTCTTTAGTAAAATCGCCTATTAAATATTTTAAAATTTATTTTGCTAATAGTTGGGCAAAGAAAACGGTGGTACTACTTTTTATGCAAACTTTAGATAGCACGCTTCAATTTAAAAGAAATATTTTTGGATTGATGACTTCAACAGTAAGTACAGGTAAAAAACCAACTCCGTTTATTAAAGAGTCTCGTAAGTTGGTAGAAGAATATAGCAAGGCCGTAAATGGCGTAAGCACTTCGTTTGCTTTAGAAACCTTAGCTGGAATTCCGTCAACAGCACATGTACTCGGTGGTGCGGTAATGAGCGAAAATCCGTCAGAAGGTGTTATCAATAAAAACAATCAAGTTTTTGGTTATAAAGATCTTTATATTATTGACGGATCTATGATTTCTGCAAATCCGGGAGTTAATCCGTCATTATCAATTACAGCAATCGCTGAGCATGCAATGGATCAAATTCCGAAAAAATAAATTTTAAAATAACATATATCCTAATAACTCACAATGAAATACTTTATCAAAATTATTAAAATTACTGTAGCTTTTATTTTATTGATTGTTATAGGAATAACCTTTTTATATGGTCATCGAGATATTCCGCTAAAAGAATTGAAAGAAAAATATGCAAATGAAGCTTCTTCGTTTGTTTCTGTAAACGGAATGGAGGTTCATTATCGTGATGAAGGAAATAAAAATGATTCAATTCCAATTGTACTTATTCACGGTACAGGATCAAGTTTACACACTTTTGATGCTTGGACGGATACTTTAAAGAAAACAAAAAGAGTAGTAAGAATGGATCTTCCTGCATACGGATTAACAGGACCATTTCCTGATCGTAATTATTCGATGACCAATTACATTAATTTTGTAGCTAGCTTTTTAAAAAAGTTAGCTATCGAAAAATGTGTCATAGCAGGTAATTCATTGGGCGGACAAATAGCTTGGAATTTTACGGTAAAAGAACCATCGATGGTATCAAAGTTAATTTTAATTGATGCTGCTGGTTATCCTATGGAATCTAAAAGTGTTCCTGTTGCTTTTAAAATAGCTCAAACACCTGTTCTTAGCAAGCTACTTACGTATATAACGCCTCGTTTTGTAGTGAAATCGAGTGTAGAGAATGTGTATTATGATACATCTAAAGTAACCGATTCTTTAGTAGATCGCTATTTTGACCTAACCTTAAGAGAAGGGAATCGACAAGCTTTTGTAGATCGTTTTAATATAAAATCACCTGCAAGTTCGTATGCTAAAATTAAAACAATCAAGCAACCAACATTGATACTTTGGGGAGCAGAAGATTTTTTAATTCCTTTAAAAAATGCGTATCAATTTCAAAAAGACTTACCTAATAATAGTTTAGTAATCTTAAACGAAGTAGGGCATACCCCAATGGAAGAAAGCTCTTTAAAAAGCTTAGCACCTGTATTGACGTTTATAAATGAATAGATATATTTTTATTCAACTTACTTAAAACCAAAACCTTTATAGGTTATTTAAATAAAACTTCGTAAATTTGCACTCCTTTTTACAATAACAGATTTATAAAAGGAACGAGAAAATAAAATTTATATAAATTTCTCTTGGCGTTAGTGTTGTTAAAAATCTGGCTAACAAAAAGATACAAAGTATTATTCAGAATGTCTGAAGAAACAAAAACAACTGCAGAAGCAGTTACAGTAAATCCAGCAGAATTTTTAGCAACATTTAATTGGCATAAATACGAAGAAGGTATTGATGAAGTTGATGAGTCTAAATTACAAGAATTCGAAAAAGCCTTAGAAGGTACAGTAGGTTTTGTAAACGAACGTGATGTAATTGAAGGTAAAGTTACAAGAATTACTGATAGAGATGCAATTATCGATATCAACTCTAAGTCAGAGGGAGTAATTTCTTTAAACGAATTCCGTTATAACCCAGGTTTAGCTGTTGGTGATTCTGTAGAGGTATTAGTTGATAAAAGAGAAGATGCTTCTGGTCAATTAGTATTATCGCACAAAAAAGCACGTGTAATTAAAGCATGGGAACGTGTTAATAACGCACATGAAACTGGTGAAATCGTTAACGGTTTTGTTAAGTGTAGAACTCGTGGAGGTATGATCGTTGATGTATTTGGTATTGAAGCATTCTTACCAGGTTCTCAAATTGACGTGAAGCCTATTAGAGATTACGATCAGTATGTAGAGAAAACTATGGAATTCAAAGTTGTGAAAATCAATCACGAATTTAAGAACGTAGTAGTATCTCATAAAGCGTTAATCGAAGCAGATTTAGAAGATCAGAAAAAAGAAATCATCGGTCAATTAGAAAAAGGACAAGTATTAGAAGGTGTTGTTAAAAACATTACTTCTTATGGAGTCTTTGTTGATTTAGGTGGTGTTGACGGATTAGTACATATTACTGATTTATCTTGGTCTCGTATCAACCACCCGAACGAGGTTGTTGAATTAGATCAGAAATTAAATGTTGTAATTTTAGACTTTGACGATAACAAATCTAGAATCCAATTAGGATTAAAACAATTATCAGCTCACCCTTGGGAAGCTTTAAATACTGACTTAAAAGTTGGAGATAAAGTAAAAGGAAAAGTTGTTGTTTTAGCTGATTACGGTGCATTCGTAGAAGTTGAAGAAGGTGTTGAAGGATTAATTCACGTTTCTGAAATGTCTTGGTCTACGCACTTACGTTCTGCGCAAGATTTCGTAAAAGTTGGTGACGAAGTAGAAGCTCAAATCTTAACATTAGATCGTGAAGATCGTAAAATGTCTTTAGGGATGAAGCAATTACACCCAGATCCATGGACTGATATTACAGCTAAATACCCTGTAAACTCTACTCATACTGGTACTGTACGTAATTACACTAACTTTGGTGTATTCGTAGAATTAGAAGAGGGAATTGACGGATTAGTGTATATCTCTGATTTATCTTGGACTAAGAAAATTAAGCATCCATCAGACTTTGTAACTGTTGGTGATAAATTACAAGTTCAAGTATTAGAATTAGATGTTGAGAACCGTAAGTTAAACTTAGGTCACAAGCAAACTCAAGATAACCCTTGGGATGCTCATGAAGCTACGTATACAATCGGATCTACTCACGAAGGTTCTATTAAAGAGAAGAATGATAAAGGTGCAACTGTAGTATTTGCAGACGGTATCGAAGCATTCGCTCCAACTCGTTTCTTAGAAAAAGAAGACGGTTCTAAATTAGAAAAAGGTGATGCTGTAAAGTTCATCGTTACTGAATTTAGTAAAGAATACCGTAGAATTGTTGTTTCTCATACTTCTCTTTTCAAAGAAGAAGAAAAGAAAAACATCAAAGCTGCTGCTAAAAAAGCTGCTGACGTAGAAAAAACTACTTTAGGAGATATTGGTGGATTAGCTGAATTAAAAAGAAAAATGGAAGGAAAATAATCTCCTGAAATCATAAATTTTAAAACCGCTACGCAAGTAGCGGTTTTTTTATGTGCAAAAACCAGTTGCATTATTATTATATTAGCTAACTAAACCCCAAAATGATAATTATGAAATTATATAAAAGAATAATAGGTACTTTATTAACGTTGCTTTTAATTATAAGTTTAAATAGTTGCTCTGGATGTGATAACCAAGATCCTTCAGCAAGAGTTATAAATAATGGAACTGTAGCTATAAGTGTGCAAATTAAAACTTCTGAAGGAAATACAGAAAACATTAATAATATAGAGCCCGGTATGTCTTCTGAGTCTGTAAGTTATGCTGCTGGAGAAATTGAATACACTATTGTTTTAGAAGATAAAACAGAAGTTGTAGAAACAGTTTCTATGCAATTTTGTAGAAATTATAAAATAACTTTAGATGAAAATAATACTATTACAACAACATCTACAGTGATAGATTAAATAAAAAACTTAATAAAAAGCTTCTTAAATAATTTTAAGAAGCTTTTTTCTTTTAAACATTTTTTATGTAACTTTTGTTACAGTTAAACCTCTTTTGAAGTGTCAGTGTTTTCTTAAATACTACTATATTTGTAGTTAAAATAAAAAGAGAAAATGACACTTATAAAATCTATATCAGGAATTAGAGGAACAATAGGAGGAAACACTGGTGAAAACCTTACTCCGGTTGATGCTGTTAAATTTGCTGCTGCATACGGAGCATTTATTAAAAAAAGAAACCCGAATGCAAATAAGATTAAAGTTGTTATAGGAAGAGACGCTCGTATTTCGGGTAAAATGATTAGTAATTTAGTAGCAAATACTTTAGTAGGTTTAGGTATTAATGTAACTGATTTAGGGTTATCTACCACACCAACCGTTGAAGTTGCTGTTCCGTTAGAAAAAGCAGAAGGAGGAATTATTTTAACCGCTTCTCATAATCCAAAACAATGGAATGCTTTAAAGCTATTAAATGAGAAAGGAGAGTTTTTAAATGGTGCTGATGGAGAGGAAATTTTACAATTAGCAGATAGTGAAGATTTTACTTTTGCAGAAGTTGATGATTTAGGAACCTATAAAAAGAATAAAAAATACTTAAAAAAACATATCAAAGAAGTTTTAAAATTGGATTTAGTTGATGTAAAAGCAATTAAAAAAGCCAAGTTTAAAGTTGTTGTTGATGGAGTAAATTCTACAGGAGGAATCTTCATTCCTGCCTTATTAAAAGAGTTGGGTGTTAAGTGTATAGAGTTATACTGTGAGCCAAACGGGCAGTTTCCACACAATCCAGAGCCTTTAAAAGAAAACTTAACCGATATTTCTAAGCTAGTAGTTAAGAAAAAAGCTGATTTAGGTATTGTTGTTGATCCTGATGTAGATCGTTTAGCATTGATATCTGAAGACGGTTCTATGTTTGGTGAAGAATATACTTTAGTAGCTTGTGCAGATTATGTTTTAGGAAGATTAGGTGGCGGAAACACGGTTTCTAACTTGTCATCATCAAGAGCATTGCGTGATGTTACCGAAAAACATGGCGGAAAATATACTGCATCTGCAGTAGGAGAAGTAAATGTAGTACAAATGATGAAAGATACCGATACTGTTATCGGTGGTGAAGGTAATGGGGGTATTATTTACCCAGCTTCTCATTATGGTCGTGATTCATTAGTTGGTGTTGCGTTATTTTTATCGCACTTAGCTCATAAAAAAATGTCTTGTAAAGAATTAAGAGATTCGTATCCTAGTTACTTTATGAGTAAAAATAAAATACAATTAA
The DNA here is from genome assembly GCA_964021635.1 of uncultured Tenacibaculum sp. Lineage (GTDB taxonomy): Bacteria > Bacteroidota > Bacteroidia > Flavobacteriales > Flavobacteriaceae > Polaribacter. Next base: position 6,923 of record CAXHZZ010000008.1, on the reverse strand, counting down.
CCCCTCAAATCGATGTTGATAAAATTTTAGAAACAATGGCTTCTAAATACAAAGACGAAGATGTGAATACAATTGATGGAGTTAAAATTGATTTCGATACCGAATGGGTACACTTGCGTAAATCGAATACCGAGCCTATTATTAGAATTTATACAGAAAGTACAAGTCAAGAAAATGCAGACACACTTGCAGAGCGATTTATAAAAGAAATAGAACAAATAATAAAGTAACGATTTTTTACTAAAATATTTAAGTTTAAACTTTAAATAAACAAAAGTTAGGTAATAGTATAAGTAATTTCACCCATCTTTTAGTAACAAATCTAATTTTAGGTTATATAAATAATATTAAGATTATGAATTTAGAACACTATTTTGCTAAATTTAAAGAAAACATTATTGGTATCAATCAAACATATACATCTCCTTACGGAGAACAAAAAATGTTATATACTGATTGGACAGCTAGTGGAAGATTATATAGGCCTATAGAGGAAAAGTTACTAAATGAATTTGGCCCATTTGTGGCAAATACACATACTGAAACATCCACTTCAGGAGCTGCTATGACATTAGCTTATCATGAAGCTAGAAACATAATTAAACGCCATGTAAAAGCATCAAAAGATGATGTGTTAATTACTGAAGGATCTGGAATGACGGGTGTTGTAAATAAATTTCAACGTATTTTAGGTCTAAAAGTTTCTGAAAACTTAAAAGAGAACACAGAAATACCTGAAGAGAAACGTCCTATTGTTTTTGTAAGTCATATGGAGCATCACTCTAACCAAACTTCTTGGATAGAAACAATTGCTGATGTTGCTGTTGTACCTTGTAATAGAGAAGGTCTTATATGCTTAGAAATGTTTGAAGAAATCATAAAAGAGTATATAGATAGGCCTATAAAAATTGCATCTATTATTGCTGGCTCTAATGTTACAGGCATTAAAACAGATTATCATAAAGTAGCTTCATTAATTCATAAATATGGCGGATTATGTTTTGTTGATTTTGCCTGTTCAGCACCTTATGTTGATATAAATATGCATCCAGAAAATGAAGATGAGTATTTAGATGCTGTTTTCTTTTCTCCTCATAAATTTTTAGGAGGTCCAGGGAGTTCGGGAGTTTTGGTTTTTAATAAAAAATTATATAAAAACATGGTTCCTGATAATCCAGGTGGTGGAACTGTTAGTTACACCAATCCTTGGGGAGGACATGATTATTTTGATGATGTTGAAACACGCGAAGATGGAGGAACTCCAGCTTTTTTACAAACAATAAAAATTGCGTTGTCTATTCAGTTGAAAAATCAAATGGGAACTGTTAAAATGAAGCAACGTGAAGATGAAATAAACCCTATTATTTTTAATTGTTTAGAAAACTTAGAAGGTGTAAAAATTTTAGCTCCTAATAATAAAGATCGATTAAGTATTTTTTCTTTCTATTATGAAAAGTATCATTTTAACTTAGTAGTTAAATTATTAAACGATCGTTTCGGAATTCAAACAAGAGGAGGATGTTCTTGTGCGGGAACTTATGGTCACTTTTTATTAAATGTAGATTTAGATAAATCAAACAAAATAAAAGATCAAATACTAGAAGGTTGTAATACTGATAAACCAGGTTGGGTACGTTTATCTGTGCACCCAACAATTACAAATAAAGAAATAGAGTTTATTTGTAATTCATTAAAAACCTTAACTGAAAATATTGAAGAATGGTCTAAAGATTATAAATATGATATGATTAAAAATGATTACATACATACTACAATCGAGCCTATAGAAAAAGAATTAATTGCAGATTGGTTTACTTTATAATATGAATCTTATAGACGCTACATTTTTAGAAGAACATTACTCTGAAATTAAAGAAGAAAAAATATCAGGAAGATATATTACTCTTAATGATATTAAATCTCTTTTTGATGATTTAGATAAAAAAATCAAGCATAAAATTATAGGTAAGTCTGAAACAAGTAAGGATATCTATCAATTAAGATTAGGGACTGGGAAAATAAAAATACTTGTATGGAGCCAAATGCATGGTAATGAAAGTACGGGAACCAAAGCAGTATTCGATTTTTTAAATTTCATAAAACTATATCAAAATAATAAAATAGTTGCGTCAATTTTAAATAACTGTACTATAAAAATTATACCAATGTTAAATCCTGATGGAGCAGAGGTATACACTCGTGTTAATGCAAACGGAATTGATTTAAACAGAGATGCAGTTGCTTTAAAGGCTAAAGAAAGTAAGTTGTTACGCAGTATTTTAGACAGTTTTAAACCTGATTTTTGTTTCAACCTTCATGATCAGAGAACTATTTTTGGGGTAGAAGGAACTAAAAATCCGGCTACAATTTCCTTTTTAGCGCCATCTGAAGAAGAAACACGAAAAATAACAGAAGGTCGTATAGAAACTATGAATGTAATCGTTTCGATGAATAATTTACTTCAAAAAATAATTCCAAATCACATAGGCCGTTATACTGATGAGTTTTATCCGACAGCAACTGGAGATAATTTTCAGAAGTTAGGGCACAATACTATTTTAATAGAAGCAGGTCATTATCCAGATGATTATGAACGAGAAACTGTAAGAAAGTATAATTTCTTTGCTATTTTACAAGGAATATATCATATTTCGGTTGCTGAAAACTTCGAAAATCACTTAGATTATTTATCTATTCCAAACAATATCAAGAACTTCTATGATGTTATTTATAGGTCAAAAAATAATCAAAAAGATGTAGCGTATCAGTATGTAGAGAAACTAGAAAACAGTAAATTTGCACCGGCTTTAATTAAAGAAAAAGAAGGCGATTTATCTTCATATTTGGGGCATAAGGAATTCAAAAAAAAAGATGTAAATCTAAATATTTCTCAATAAAAGTCTTTTTTAAATAGAAAAAAATCATATTTTAGCAATATTACTTGAATAAAACAGAAAAATGAAAAAATTTGTATTAGATGAGATTGATCATCAAATTTTAGATATTTTAATTGAAAATGCGCGTACACCATTTACCGACATTGCAAAAAAATTATTAGTATCAGCAGGTACTATTCACGTGCGTGTTAAAAAAATGGAAGATGAAGGTATTATTCAAGGTTCAACACTAACTTTGAACTACGATAAAATGGGATATACTTTTATAGCTCATGTAGGTGTTTATTTAGAAAAAACATCTATGACACAACATGTTTTAGATAGTTTACGTTTAATACCAAACGTAACTGTTGCTTATGTTACTGCAGGTAAATACAATATTTTTTGTAAAGTAAGAGCTAAAAGTACTAACGATGCAAAAGACATTATTTATAAAATTGATGATGTTAGTGGTGTAAACCGAACAGAAACTATGATTTCTTTAGAAGAAAGTATAAATGATAAAAAGCGTTTAATGCACGCCATTTTTAAAGAAATTTAACTAAAAAAATTAAACAAAAAAAGGTTGACATAATTGTCAACCTTTTTTTGTTTATAAATATTATCTAAAAATAATTCTGATATATTTGTGTGCTTTAAAAATAAATTCAATGAAAGTAACAAATAGAAGTTTACATAGAGACTTTGCCTATTTTTATGTAGGTTTAATTATCGCTTTTTCTTTTTCGGGAATTATATTAAACCATAGAGGAGATTGGTACCCAATGGATTATACATACGAAAACAAAGAAGTAGCTATTACTTTGCCAGAAGATTCTAAAAATTTAACCAAAGAGTTTCTTATAGATGCGACTAAAGATTTTAATTTAAAATATGATGGCCATAGAGTAAGAGATAATAAACTTAGAGTATATTATAAGAATAATACCATTTTAGATGTTGATATGAAATCTGGTACTGGTAATTTAGAGTTTAAACGAAAAGTACCAATTATTGGCCATGCTATGTATTTACATAAATCGACAAATAATTTTTGGATCTGGTATTCTGATATTTTTGGTGCCGCAATGTTATTAATCGCTATTACGGGTATTTTAATCCCAGCGGGTAAAAACGGATTTTCTAAAAGAGGGTGGAAGCTAGCGCTATTAGGTCTAATATTTCCTCTATTATTTTTAATATTGTTTCCTTAAAGACTCCAATTAAAACGTTTAAAAATGATATTCCAGTCATTTGGTAAATCAGCTTTTATTAGTAGTTTTTGGTTAGAAAAAGGATGTATAAACTCTAAAGAATATGCATGTAAGAATAAGTTTTCACAGTTAAAATTATCAATAAACATTACATTATGATTCTTGTCACCATATTTTGGATCGCCAATAAGGGGATGACTAATTTTATTCATATGAATACGCAATTGGTGTAATCTTCCTGTGGTAGGTTTCATCTCTACTAAGCTATATCGAGAACTATCGTAAGGTTTTACAGGAATATCAACAATAACATTTGTAACCGTTTTTAGATGTGTTTCTGCTTCTTTATAAACATCAGAATCTCTACCTTTTACAGGAGAATCAATCACTTTACTTTCTGGAGAATGCCCTCTTACAATTCCGTAATATGTTTTTTGAATCTCATTATTTGTAAATAACTCCTGAAATTTAGAAACATGCTTGGTTTCTTTAGCTAATAAAATGATTCCTGAAGTTTTTCTATCTAATCGATGTATCGGATAAAATTTTTGACCGAATTGATTAAACAATAATTGTAATAAAGAATCTTCATCAGAAACATTTCTAGAATGATGCGCATGATGTACAACTACATTATTAGGTTTGGCAACACAAAGTACATAATCGTCTTCAAAAAGAATAGTAAGGTTCATAAAGTTTAATTATTTGTAATTTTTAACTTCGTAAAGTTTAATAATAATAACGATAAAATTCCGCAAACTAAAAAACCTACAAACAAAGGTAGGGTAGTGGTTTTAACATATGTACCTATAAAAGTAGCTATAGGAACAGCCATAATTGTAGATACGAATCCGTTTATTGCTGCTCCAACTCCTGCAATATGACCCACAGGTTGCATTGCTAAAGCTCTTAAATTTCCGAAGAGAAAACCGATAGAAAAAAATTGTATGGCAAAAAAAGGTACTAATACAGTAATACTAGGATTTTCTTTTCCATAAAATAAGACGATATAAATAATTGGAATTAAAGTAAAAACAATCAAAAAAGTAGAAATTAATTTTAACATTCCGAACTTCATTACAAAAGTTCCGTTTAAAAAAGTTGCAAATCCTACCGATATTGCTAAACCTGCAAATATGTAAGGAAATTCATTTGCTAAATCATATTGTACTTGAAAAATACGTTGTGAAGCACTTAAATACACCATAAAAGAACCTGTTATAAACCCTGATATTAAGGTAAATACAACGGCTTGTTTATGTTTTAAAAATTCCTTTGTTCCTTCAATAAAAAGACTAAAAGACAAGGTTGTTCTGTTTTCTTTTTTTAATGTTTCTGGCTGGCGCTTCCATAACCAAATCATAACAATAAAACCATATATTAATTGGCTATAAAATATAAACTTCCAACCGTAGGCATCTAGCATTAATTTACCAATTGCAGGTGCTACAACCGGTACTAAGATGAAAATGACCACAATAAAAGACATTATTTTAGCCATGTAATTACCTTCAAAACTATCTCTTACCATAGCAATACTAATTGTTCTTGGAGCAGACAAACCAATACCTTGTAATATTCTACCAAAAACCATCATTTCTATACTTGTAGCACTAATACATATAAAACTTGCAATAGCAAAAACTATAAAACCAAAATATATAACAGGTTTTCTTCCTAAACTATCTGATATTGGTCCAGAAATAAGTTGACCAAAACCCAATCCTAAAAAAATCATGGTTATTAATAGCTGATTATCGTCTGAGTTTTGTGGTAGATTAATACTTATTCCTATTTGTTGTAAAGCAGGCAATAATGCATCAATAGATAACGCTACTAACGACATTAAGGCTGCCATTAAACCAATAAATTCTAATTTAGATTTTCTTTGTTTTTGCATTCTGCAAAAATAGGGTGTTTATCTAGAGTATGATTATTTAACGTCTCTTTATTATAAAATAATCTATTTAACATAATATTAATTATAGTACAAATGTATTTAATCCATTAGATAGCTATAGTTCTATATTATGTAAAATATCCCACAGTGTTTACGTTTAACTTCAACATTCTGTACAATTGTTAAAGGTTTTTTAAACAAGCGATTCACAAGAAACATTCGAACTATACATTTGTATTTATAATTAGACGTTATGTAAAATTGCCGCTCGCAAACGCTCGATTGTTTTTTAAAAATAATTATGCTGTCGCAGTAATTTTTTTAAACACAATTATCCATCGCTTGCCAACGCTAAAAAATGCAAAACCTTTTAGTTTCAAATTAAATTCAGAAATTGCATTAAAGTTTTAGTTGTAAAAAAATCTCATTGACATTTCGTTAACTTTACGCAAGAGTATAAAATTTTTCTACCGCATTTATCTAAGCTTTAAAACTTCTATACACTTGCTCGTTTCGTCTTTCAATTAAACTTTTTTTAAATTGTAACTATTAATATTATGTAAAATAGAATTTAAACTTTTGAACACTCAACCTTTTCATTTTTATCTTTTTTTCTTAATAAAAAAAGATAAAAAAAAATCAAGACTGCTCAAAACTTTGGAAACAATTAACGGTTCATTTCGCTATATTTTAGACTATTTGGCGTTAAGAAAATGTACAGTGTACATTTTTAGTTAAATACGATTTGAAACGTGATTTTAGTTAAGTGTTGTATTCAAATACAATCATCCACTGGATAATTGCATTTGTATAGCCTAAAATATGGACGCTCAACTCACGTATTGTTTTAGCCAAAGTTTTATGAGGTCGACAAATTCGAACTATTATAAAGGTTTAGGAATTTTGAAGTATAACTTTCACTTTTCATTTGAA
>CAXHZZ010000007.1:0-49873 GCA_964021635.1 uncultured Tenacibaculum sp. | reverse complement strand
TAAAAGAAGTTCGTAGAGCTTTATTAGATGCCGATGTTAACTTTAAGATAGCCAAAGATTTTACAAAGAGAGTTCAGAAAAAAGCCATAGGTCAAGACGTATTAACAACGTTAAATCCTGGCCAATTAATGGTTAAGTTAGTTAAAGACGAACTTACTGAATTAATGGGTGGTGATACTGTTGGAGTTAACTTAGGCGGTTCTCTTAGTGTAATTTTAATGTCTGGTTTGCAAGGGTCTGGTAAAACTACCTTTTCTGGTAAATTGGCTAACTTCTTAAAAACTAAAAAATCTAAAGAAGTTTTATTAGTAGGTTGTGATGTTTATCGTCCTGCCGCTATTAATCAGTTACAAGTTGTTGGAGAACAAATTGGCGTTGATGTATATGCTGAAGTAGAAAATAAAAATCCTGTTGAAATTTCTTTAAATGCTATAAAGCATGCAAAAGCAAATGGTAAAAATGTAGTTATTATTGATACTGCCGGTCGTTTAGCTGTTGATGAAGAAATGATGAATGAAATTTCTAACATTCACAAAGCTGTTAATCCGCAAGAAACATTATTTGTTGTAGATTCTATGACCGGGCAAGATGCTGTAAATACGGCAAAAGCCTTTAATGATATTTTAAATTTTGATGGTGTTGTATTAACCAAATTAGATGGTGATACACGTGGTGGAGCTGCATTAACTATAAAATCGGTAGTAAATAAACCAATTAAATTTATTGGTACTGGCGAAAAGATGGATGCTATTGATGTATTCTATCCAGATCGTATGGCAGATCGTATTTTGGGTATGGGAGATGTTATCTCTTTAGTAGAACGTGCTCAAGAACAATACGACGAAGATGAAGCTAGAAAATTACAAAAGAAAATTGCTAAAGATCAATTTGGTTTTGATGACTTTTTAAGTCAAATACAACAAATCAAAAAAATGGGTAGCATGAAAGATCTTGTAGGTATGATTCCTGGTGCAGGAAAAGCCCTAAAAGATGTTGAGATAGAAGATGATGCTTTTACAGGTATCGAAGCAATTATACAATCTATGACTCCTCATGAAAGAAGTACGCCTTCTTCCATAAATGCAAGCCGTAAAAAAAGAATTGCAAAAGGTTCTGGAACTTCTGTGCAAGAAATCAACCAATTGATGAAGCAATTTAATCAGATGAGCAAAATGATGAAAATGATGCAAGGTGGTGGCGGTAGAAAAATGATGCAAATGATGAAAGGAATGAAATAATATAAAAGAGAAGCTGCTGTGGCTTCTCTTTTTTTTTACATATAAGTTTAACAATCACTACAACACAACAACACAATGATTTTACTAGACGGTAAAAAAACATCCGCAGATATTAAAGAAGAAATTGCTCTTGATGTATTAGATTTAAAAAATCAAGATAAAAAAACACCTCATTTAGCAGCCATTATTGTTGGTAACGATGGCGCTAGTTTAACCTACGTTAACGCAAAAGTAAAAGCATGCGACCGTGTAGGTTTTGAATCTTCGTTAATTAGACTTTCTGAAGAAACAACCGAAGAAGAATTACTTAATGAAATTGCCATTTTAAATATCGATAACGATATTGATGGTTTTATTGTACAGTTACCACTACCCGATCATATTAATGAGCAGAAAGTATTAATGGCTATAAATCCTGATAAAGACGTAGACGGATTTCACCCAACTAATGTTGGTAAAATGGCATTAAACTTACCTACGTTTATTTCTGCTACGCCTTTTGGAATCTTAGAATTGTTAGATCGCTATAATGTTGAAACTAGCGGAAAAAATGTTGTCGTTATTGGTCGTAGTCATATTGTAGGTAGCCCAATGAGTATTTTATTGGCTCAGAAAAGAAAAATAGGTAACGCAACTGTTACTTTAACACATAGTAGAACCAAAAACTTAAAAGAAATTACTTTGCAAGCTGATATTATTATTGCAGCAATAGGAATTCCTGAATTTTTAAAAGCCAACATGGTTAAAGATAATGTTACTGTTATTGATGTAGGAATTACTCGCGTGGCAGATTCTACTAAAAAACGAGGTTTTCGTTTAGTTGGTGATGTTGCTTTTAATGAAGTATCAGAAAAATCAGCCTTTATAACACCTGTTCCCGGTGGTGTTGGCCCGATGACTATAGCCATGTTACTAAAAAACACATTACTTGCTTGTAAAAGAAGAGAATTAAATTAATACTTTACTTTTTGGGTTTAGTACAAGATATTTTCCAAAACGGGAACACTACTGTTTCCGTTTTATCTACCCACTCGCCTATCCATTTATAACCTTTTTTATCGATATCATAAAAAGTTAATCTAGAAAAACCTGCAGTTCCGTTTGGTGCTTTCTGATCTAAATAAAGTACAATTTTACCTTTTTTAGTTCTGTTTCCTTTCCAAGCTCTCAGTTTTGGTGTAGCTGCTTTAGAACTGTAATAATGCACATACCAATTTAAACTGTCTTTATTATATTGGCGAATGCTTCCTGAGTGATTACCGTCTTCTTTTAAAGTTAAATCTTGCACAGCAGTTCCGTTCATTATATACCTCCACTCCCATGTCATTTTTATTGGTTTAGCCCAAGTTCCATCAGATTTTTTACTTTCAGAAACACAATTACACTTACCAATTAAATCTTGATAATCTTTTACTTGTTTTGGGGCTTTTGGATTGTATTTTCCAAACGGATTCTCTTTACTTACATCATACTTAAATTGGGAAAAAATTGATACAGAAATAAAAAGAACAAATATGTGTAAAGTAGTTTTCATAAATTAATGAGTTTACTCATTTTATACTAAAATATTTATTGTCTTGAGAACCTACAACAAGTTTAGGTTGACGTCAAATTTTGATATACAATCTTAAAAATACGAACTTATTTCTTTATTTGTTGCCAATTCAACGGGCGTATTATTTTTTTGAAATAAACGAGCTGGTAAACTCCCTTTTAAAACAATTGAATCTCCATTTACCTCTAACCAACTTCCTTCTCGCAAACCTAAAACTGAAGTTGTATTAAATACATGATACTCTTTTATTCTAGTTTCACGGGTTTCTCCCATATGCGTAGAACCTTCAATAGGATCTAAATAATGTGCATTTATATTAAACGGAATAAATTCTAACGTTTTAAAACTTGGCGGATATACAATTGGCATATCGTTGGTATTCATCATTGTTACTCCGCAAATATTACTTCCGGCACTAGTTCCTAAATAGGGCGTTCCGTTCTCTACAACCTCTTTTAAAGCGGTTATTACATCGTTTTTATACAGTTGATTTACCAGTTCAAAGGTATTTCCTCCACCTGTAAAAATCCCATCCGCTTGTTTTAATGCTTCCTTCGGATGCTCGAACTCATGAATACCTTTTACTTTTTTAGCAATCGTAGCAAAAGCTTTTTTAGCAATAGCGGTATACTCGTCGTAACTTATTCCGCCAGGCCTTGCATAAGGAATAAATAAAATAGTATTTGCTTCTTTAAAAAAAGTAGCAAGCGTTGGTAATATATATTCTAAATATCCACTTCCGTGAATCGTTGATGTACTAGCTATAATAAGTTTTTTCATACATCAAATTAACAAAAATTTACGATCCTTTTAAAACATTTTTAAGACAAGTAGGTAGTTTCTTTGTAAAATGAGAAATTTTTTATTTTTTATATGCTGTTTAACATCACTAATTATCGTTGCTCAAAACAATGCTAAAATTGTTTCCGGAACCATTTATTTAGATAGTTTAGCTTTGGAAGACGTACATATTATCAACCCTAAATTAGATATCGGTTCGGTTTCTGATAAAAAAGGACGTTTTGAAATCCTTGCTGCAAAGGGTGATGTTTTAATAATTTCTCACGTAAACTTCGAATATAAAGAACATGTTATTACAGAGGGTGATTTAAGATCGAAACAGATTAACATTCATTTAGATAGTAAAACTTATATGTTAGATGAAATTGTTCTTAAAAAAAAGAGAGGTATTTTTGAAGTTGATAAAGACATACTAATATACAAAGGCCCAATTGTTAACGCCCAAACACTAAAATTACCGTATGCTAAAAATCAACAAAGTAAAGATGAAAAAACGGTAGCTCTTAACTCTGGTGTTTCTATTAGTTTAGGTGGCTTAGCGAATGCTTTAAACGGCAACACAAAACAAGAAGTAGTTTTTAAAAAACAAAAAATAGAAGATAAAAATATCCTTAAAATAAGAAAGCATTTTACCGATAGCTTCTTTATTTATCAGCTAAAAATAACAAAAGAAAACATCAATCCGTTTTTAGAACTTTGCATCTCAAAAGGTATTATCAATTTATATAGAAAAAATAAATTTTTAGAACTTACTACCATTTTATTGGATAATAGCAAAAACTCTCCGTATCTTTTACATGAAGAAAACACTCGGATTACTCAAAAATAAATCTATGAAAAAACAACTACTCTTACTTTTATTTTTTTTAACTGTTTCTTTTAAAATCTTTGCACAAGAAAATCGAAAATTTATATATGCTACGATAAAAGATAAAATCGGAGAAGTATCTAACGCACATATAATTAATCTAAAAACAAACCAAGGAACCTATACTAATGAAGAAGGTGAGTTTAGAATCTTAGCAAAAGTTAATGATTCCTTACAAATATCGTTTGTTGGCTATAAAACGACCTTTTTTAAGGTAAAAATTAAGAATTTCGGTTTATTTCAGAATGAAATTATTTTAGAAAAAGAGGCTCTTGAGCTTGATGAAATTATATTAAAAAAACATGATTTAATAGGCTCATTAGGTGTTGATACAAAAAAAACACCTAAAGATATTGGAAAAGAAAAATCTAAAACTGCTCTAGATTTTTCGATGATCGATTTTGAAAAAATAGTTAGTACTACTGTTGATGACATAGACCGATCTAAAGCACCAAACATGCAAAAAGAAACAGATCCTACTGCGAAATTTGCCGGTGTAGGAAGTGGTTTTAGTGCTGGTCCTGATAAATATGCTGCTGAAAAAAGAAGACTTCGAAGGCTTATTAAATTTAAAGAAAATTTTCCTAAAAAATTATTATCAGAGTTTGGTGAGAAATTCTTTTTTGATGAATTAAAAATTCCGAAAGAAAAATATCATCATTTTTTAGCATACTGCTCTCCATTAAATATTGAAAAAAAACACAAAAATGGTAATATATTAGAAGTGATAAAAATATTACGACAAGAAAGCAAAAGCTATTTAAAAGTTATAGATTTACCAGAATGAATAAACGGTTACTCTTTGTTATTTTATTAATTTCTTTTTTAAAAACTCAATCTCAGGAAAATCGAAAATTCTTGTATGCTGATGTAAAAGATAAGATTGGTGGTGTTTATAATGCGCATGTTGTTAACTTAAATACTAAACAAGGTACTTTTACCAATGAAAATGGCGAGTTTAGAGTTTTAGCAAAAGTAAACGATTCTTTACAAATATCTTTTATGGGGTATAAAACAGCTATTTTTGTTGTGAAAATTAAGTATTTCGGAATACAAAAAAACAGCTTTGAATTAGAAAAAACATTGTATGAATTAGATGAAGTTGCCTTAAAAAAAAATAATCTTTTGGGCTATTTAAGTTCAGACAGTAAAAACATTACCTCTACAAAAGAAATAGATGCAGAAACATTAAACCTTCCTTATGCTGGCTCTAGAATTCTTACACCTGCCGAAAGAAAATTACATACTGCAATGGGAGGAAGTCATCCGATAGGCTTAACCTCTGTTTCTTTAGATTATATTATTAATAGTATTTCTGGAAGGATAACTAAACTCCGAAAACTTAAAGCTATTGAAACTTTAGAGGTAAAAATAAAAAATTTAAAAAACACGTATTCTAAACATATTGTAAAGGAGTATAACATCAAAGAATCAGACGTTTATAAGTTTATTTATTTTTGTACTTCGGATGAAAATTTTAATCAAATTTACAATTCCGGCGACATAAATATGATTCTATTTTTAAAAAAGAAATCCGAAGCCTTTAAAAAACAACATTCAAACGAATATAATTAGTAATTTGGCGCAATAATTGGTCTTTAAAAATTATGAAAAAAATATTTATACTATTATTTATCCTTCCACTATTCTCTTTTAGTGTTCACAAATACTATATTTCTTTAACAGAAATTGAATACAAAGAAAAAACACAATCTGTTCAAATGATTATGAATGTTTTTATTGATGATATAGAAAATGCCATTAATAAAGACTATAACGTAGATTTACAATTAACTACAAAAGATGAGTTAAAAAAGGTTGATGAACTTTTCTTTAATTATTTACAAAAACATTATAAAGTTAAAATAAATGACACCAACAAAACCTATCGTTTTATTGGTAAAGAATACGATGGTGATATTGTTTATTTCTATCTAGAGATTGAAAACATTACCAATATAAAAACCATCGAAATACAAAACGATGTATTAATAAATCATTTTCCTGAGCAACAAAACTTAATTAAAACGTCGATAAAAAAGGCACGAAAGAGTTTATTTTTAGATAAAAAAAATGATAAAGGTTTGTTAAAATTTTAACATTCTTTAACAATACCAATTACTAATTATTACTTTTAAAAACTATTAAATAATTTACATACAGAATGAAAAAAAATATTTTATTCGTTTTCTCTATTTTTTTTGTGGCAGCTACTGCTTTTGCTCAACAAATTACTAAAGAAGGACATACGAATCAAAACAAATTCAGACAATTAAAACAAGAATTACCAACGCCAAATAGTCAGCGTACAGCTTCAGGAGCTCCTGGTATAAAATACACGCAACAAAAAGTTGATTATACAATGGATATCGTTTTAAATGACGATAAACAAAGTATTACTGGTAATGAAACTATTACATATCATAATAATTCTACCGATGAATTAACTTATTTATGGGTTCAGTTAGATCAAAACATGCGTGCGGCAGATTCTAAAACTCCAGATATTTCTCCAACTAAAATTCGTAAAAAACTTCCTAAACGTTTTTATGACAGAGCTTTTCCTGAAAAGCCTTTTGATGGTGGATTTAAAATCACAAATGTTACCAACGCAGACGGAACGAAATTATCGCACACCATTAACCAAACAATGATGCGTATTAATTTACCGAAACCATTAGCTTCTGGCGATACATTTAAGTTTAATATTAACTGGTGGTATTACATCAATAACCATAGAACTCAAGGTGGTAGATCTGGTTACGAACACTTTCCTGAAGATAATAACAACAATTATGTAATTGCACAATTTTATCCAAGATTATGTGTGTATGATAATGTTGAAGGATGGCAAAACGATCAATTTTGGGGAAGAAGTGAATTTGCTTTAGAATTTGGTGATTTTAATGTAAATATTACTGTTCCTGCAGATCATATGTTAGGTGCAACTGGTGTTTTACTAAACAAAAAAGATGTTTTTTCTAAAACTGAATTAAAAAGAATTGAAAAAGCGAGAAAAACTTTCGACAAACCTGTTATTATTAGAACTCAGAAAGAAGCTGAGAAAATTGAAAAAGGGCGTTCTAAAAAAACAAAAACTTGGAAATTTAAAGCGACCAATGTAAGAGATTATGCTTTTGCTACTTCAAGAAAATTTATTTTCGATGCAATGGCTGTTGATATTAATGGTAAAACAGTTATGGCAGAATCTTTATACTCTAAAGAAGCAAATCCGTTATACGGAGATCATTCTACAAGAGCAGTAGCACAAACGTTAAAAACATATTCTAGATATACATTTGATTATCCTTATCACAAAGCAATTTCTGTAGACGGACAAATGGGAATGGAATATCCACAGATTTGTTTCAATCCAGGAAGACCTGATCTTGCTGATGGAGGTTATTCTGATAGAATAAAATACAGAATGATAAAAGTTACCATTCACGAAGTTGGACATAACTTTTTTCCGATGATTGTAAATTCTGATGAGCGCCAATGGACATGGATGGATGAAGGTTTAAATTCTTACATGGAAATGTTAGCTGAATTAGATTACGACAAAGATTTTCCTATTACAAGAGGATATCCGAAGAATATTGTAAAATATATGAGCGGAGATCAAGCCAGAATTGCACCAATTATGTCTAAAGGAGATAATGTATATAGTTTTGGTAATAACGCATACGGTAAACCTGCAACTGCTTTATGGATTCTAAGAGAAACCATTATGGGTAAAGAATTATTTGACCATGCATTTGCAACCTACTCTAAAAGATGGAAATTTAAACACCCAACTCCTGCAGATTTCTTTAGATCTATGGAAGATGCTTCTGCAATGGATTTAGATTGGTTTTGGAGAGGATGGTTTTACTCTACAGATGTAACTGATATTGGCGTAAAAAATGTAAAGAAATTCTATACAACTACAAATAAAGATAATTCAGTTAATTTTACTGAAGACACTTCTAACGGTTTAGGTTTCTCTAAAAAACAAAGTAAATATCATTACGAAATTACTTATAACAAGCCAGGTGGTTTAGTAATGCCTATTATTGTTGAATTTACTTATAAAGACGGAACAAAAGAAAAGAAAACATATCCTGCTCAAATTTGGAGGTATAATGATAAAGAAGTAACAAAAGTATTTTCTTCATCAAAAGAAATACAAAATATTACAATCGATCCTGATTTAGAAACTGCAGATGTAGATACATCTAACAACAGTTGGCCTAAAAAAACAACAACTAAATTCGATAAATTTAAGAATAAAGTTAAAGGTTAAAACAAATATATTTAAAGTTAAAAGCGGTACAAGATAATTGTACCGCTTTTTTATATGCCTAAATTATATAAAGGTTTGTTAAAATTTTAACAAACACCGTTTTCTACTTCTCAAAATTTAGTAACTTCCCGCATATTTTAACTAAATCAAACAAAATGAAAAAATACGCTACGCTATTACTTTCGGCTTTTTTTGTTTCTGCATCTATATTTGCACAAGAAACTAAGAAAGAACCTCAAAAAGGTCATACCGATCAAAACAAATTCCGTCAATTAAAAGACGTTTTAGCCTCTCCAAACGATCAGAGAACTGCTTCTGGAGCTCCTGGACACCAATACACGCAACAAAAAGTTGATTATGTAATGGATATTCGTTTAGACGAACAAAACGATAGAATTTATGGTAATGAAACTATTACCTATCATAACAACTCTAAAGATGCTTTAGAATATTTATGGGTACAGTTAGATCAAAACATGCGTGCACCAGACTCAAAAACTCCGTTAGCACAATCTAAAGGAGCTAGTGGTTTTCAAACACCAAAGCAGTTTGTAAGTAGTAATATGGACAAGCCTAAAGATTTTGGATACAAAATTGAAGCTGTTAAATATGAAGATGGTAGAGATTTGCCTCATACAATTAATCGTACTATGATGCGTATTAATTTACCAAAACCTTTAGCTTCTGGTGAAGTTTTTAAATTTAAAATTAAATGGAATTATTTAATAAATGATATTAATGTAGACGGAGGTCGTTCTGGATTAGAAACATTTCCTGACGGTAACAAAAACTATACAATTGCACAGTTTTTTCCGCGTTTAGCTGTTTATGATAACGTAGAAGGATGGCAAAACATGCAGTTTTGGGGTCGTTCTGAATTTGCTTTAGAATTTGGAGATTACGATGTTAAAATTACAGTTCCTGCAGATCATATTATGGAAGCTACTGGTGAGTTACAAAACGAAAAGGATGTTTTAACTAAAGAGCAACGTAACCGTTTTGAAAAAGCTAGAAAATCTTTTGCAAACCCTGTAATGATTGTTACACAAGCTGAAGCTGAAAAAAATGAAAAAGGACGTGCTACAAAAACAAAAACATGGCACTATAAAGCAAATAGTGTACGTGATTATGCATTTGCTTCATCAAGAAAATATATATGGGATGCTATGGCAACCAACGTTAACGGTAAAACGGTAATGGCTACTTCATTATATCCTAAAGAAGGAAATCCTTTATGGGAAGAACACTCTACAAGAGCAGTTGCTACAACACTTATAGAGTATTCTAAATTAACTTTTGATTATCCTTATTCTAAAGCTGTTTCTGTGCATTCAGAAAGACAAGGGATGGAGTATCCTATGATTTGTTTTAACTTTGGTAGACCGAATCCTGATGGAACTTATTCTGATAGAACTAAAAAAGGAATGATTGGTGTTATTGTTCACGAAGTTGGACACAACTTTTTTCCAATGATTGTAAATTCTGATGAACGTCAATGGACTTGGATGGATGAAGGTTTAAATTCATTTGTTGAAATTTTAGCTGAAGATGTATATGATCCAGTATTATTTGCTTCAAACCCAGCAAAAGATATTACAAGATATATGGGCGGGGATCAAAGTAATATCTCTCCTATTATGTCTCAAGGAGATTATGTAAAACAATTCGGACCAAATGCATACTCTAAACCAGCTGCCGGTTTATACATGTTACGTAAAACTATTATGGGACCAGAATTGTTTGACTACGCTTTTAGAACTTACTCTAAAAGATGGATGTTTAAACACCCAACTCCTGCTGATTTCTTTAGAACAATGGAAGATGCATCTGGAATGGATTTAGATTGGTTCTGGAGAGGATGGTTTTACACAACAGATTATACTGATATTGGAATTAAAGAAGTTAAACCAATGTATTTAACTGATAAGCCAAATGAAAGAACTGCAGGTTTAATTAAAAAATATCCTCAGTATTTTAATAATTTAGGAGAGCTAATGTTTTTAACAACTAATAAAGCAGATGCTAATTCTTCTGTTTTAGATAAACATTTAAAAACTTTATCTAGCGAAGAAAAAGCGAAGTTAAAAGAAGTTCCTAAGTATATGTATCAAGTTGAATTTGAAAAACCAGGAGGCTTACCAATGCCAATTATCGTTGAATTAACATATGCTGATGGTTCTAAAAAACGCGAAACTTTTCCTGCACAAATTTGGATGAAAGATGATGCTAAAGTTTATAGAGTTTTTTCTTCTGCCAAAGAGGTTACAAATATTACTGTAGATCCTGATTTTGAAACTGCAGATGTTGATACATCTAACAATAGCTGGCCAAAGAAAACAACTAACAAGTTTGATAAATTTAAAAATAAAGTAAAAAAATAACATTTACTTTCTTTTATATAAACAAAAACCCGCTATTATAGCGGGTTTTTTATTTATACTTAATATTCGTTATTTTTTAAATAACTTGTTAATTTCATCTAATGTTAGCAATCTAGATTCTGTTAAAACATCTGGTTCTCTACTAACATACTGCTCTATTTGTAGCTTAATTACACCTTCATGTCGTTCATACTTTAAGTAAACAACATCTCCATTTGCTTTTATTTGATATTTACTTCCTGCAGCTTCCTCAAAACCTCTAACCATTATTTCATGCAGTTTATCGGCATCATTATCTACATTTTTAAACGTAAACGAAACATACTCGTTAATTGGGTTATTAATATTCTTATAAAATAAATTATATGCTTCATCACCTATTTTCTCTAGGTAAACAAATTCTACCCTTCCTACAATTTCAACCTTTGCAGTTTCTATAAATTCAATTTGAGAATACGACGCAACAGAAACAAAAAATGTTGCTAAAAAAAATAGTTTTTTCATAAATATTAGAGTTTAAAGTTTGATATAAATATATTTGATTATAATTAAACACAATAACGTTTTATTAAATAAAAAATTATATTCTTATTTTTAATTATTAATTATCATCAAAAAAAGAAAATTAAATACATTTTATTATGACTATTAAAATAAGATTATTTGCATTTGTTACTTTATTTTTAAGTCTTATATCTTGTAAAAAGAATAATAATTTACTCGAACCAACAACTTATAGAGCAAGCTTAAAAATACAAGATAATCAAGAAATACCGTTTACATTTAAAGTTAAATCTAGTAATCTAATTGAAATATATAATGCTGATGAAGTTATTATTGTGGATGAGATTACTTACAAACATGATTCTGTTTATATACAAACTCCCGTTTTTGAAGGTTATATTGTCGCCAAAATTTCTGATGACAAGTCATTAAATGGTTATTTTGTTAAACCTTCCTTAAACAGGTCTGTTTTCTTCAAAGCTACAACACAAAATACATCAAGATTTAAAACAACGAAAAAACCATTATATAATATTACAGGAAACTGGCAAACAGTTTTTAGTCCTAATAAAAAAGAAGACCGTTATATTGCAAAAGGTATATTTACTCAAAGTAAAAATAAAGTAGTTGGTACTTTTAGAACAACTACTGGTGATTATCGTTATTTAGAAGGTATCGTAAATGGTGATTCCTTAAAATTATCCACTTTTGATGGTGCGCATGCTTTCTTATTTACAGCCAAAATAACTGACTCAACACTAACAGGCAATTTCTACTCTGGTAATCATTGGAAAGAACCATTTACAGCAAAATTAAATGTAAATTTTGAACTACCTACTGAGAATACGCTTACCTCTTTAAACAAAGATTACGATACTTTTAATTTTTCTTTCCCTGATGAATCTGGTAAATTGGTTTCTTATTCAGATGAGCTTTTTAAAAACAAGGTTACTGTCGTACAAATTATGGGTACTTGGTGTCCTAATTGTTTAGACGAAACTAAGTATTATGTAGATTACTTAAAAAAGAATTCATCCAAAAATGTTCAGTTTGTAGCACTCGCCTTCGAAATAGATAAAACTCCTGAAAAAGCTTTCGAAAAGATTAATCGATTAAAAAAACGATTAAAAATAACCTATCCAATTTTATTAGCTCAATACAAAGGTGTTAATAAAAAAGAGGCTGCTGAAAAATTGCCTATGTTAAATCATATACTTTCTTACCCAACAACTGTTTTTATTGATAAAAAAGGCAAAGTACGCAAAATACACACAGGATTTAACGGACCAGCCACGGGACAAAAATATATTGAGTTTAAAAATGAGTTTAAAAACTTTATGGATACTTTAATTGAAGAATAAAATTTATTTCTATATCCAAAAATAAGAGGCCCTAACTAATGTTACTCCAAAGTCCATTTTTTTTCTGTATTTGACTATATACTTTTAATAAACTAGTATTTTTAGGCTTAGAAATAGTTGCATCCTCCTCTAAAACGCGACTAGCTGTTTGTCGTGCTTTATGCAAAATAGCTCCGTCTTTTACAACATCTGCAATTTTAAGGTTTAGTACGCCACTTTGTTGTGTACCCATAATATTACCAGGGCCTCGGAGTTTTAAATCTACCTCTGCAATTTTAAATCCGTCTGTAGTTTCAACCATAGTTTGCAAACGCGTTTTACTATCAGAAGATAATTTAAAACTCGATAATAAAATACAATAACTCTGCTCTGCGCCACGCCCTACTCTACCTCGTAATTGGTGTAATTGACTCAACCCAAAACGTTCGGCGCTTTCAATAACCATTACCGAGGCATTTGGTACATTTACCCCAACTTCAATTACTGTAGTTGCAACCATAATTTGAGTTTCTCCTTTTACAAAACGATTCATTTCATATTCTTTATCTGCAGGCTTCATTTGTCCATGCACAATACTAATTTGATATTTTGGAGACGGAAAATCACGAACAATACTCTCGTAACCATCCATTAAATCTTTATAATCCATCGCTTCAGATTCTTGAATTAACGGATACACAACATAGGCTTGACGTCCTTTATTTATTTCATCCTTTAAAAACTTAAAAACACTTAAGCGGTTACTATCATAACGATGTACTGTTTTAATTTCTTTACGACCAGGAGGCAATTCATCAATTACCGAAATATCTAAATCTCCATAAACAGACATTGCCAATGTTCTCGGAATTGGTGTTGCGGTCATTACCAATACATGTGGTGGCACAGATTTACCAATTCCCACAGATGGAAGGTTTTTTAAACTAGTTTCTAGCTTTGCTATAACCTTTTCTATATCTTCCGAAATTTCTTTTTCGCTTAATCTAATAATTTGATACCCAAATTCATTTAAAATTTTGGTTCGTAAGTTAGCTGCTTCTATCTGTTCGGGTGAAGTATGGTATTTTCCGTCAACCTCTACAATTAACTTTTTTTCTAAACAGATAAAATCGACCATAAACTCATCAATAATATAATATCTTCTGAATTTAAAAGTGTTTTTTGCAGTACTTAAAACATCCCATAAAACTCTTTCTTCTTTGGTTGTTTTATTTTTACGCTTTAATGCAATCTCTTTTAATAATTTATATTCCGGAGCATGCGTTTCTAGATATTTTTCACGAACTGCTTTTCCTTTATCTTCTGAAACTGCTTTTACAGGATTTTTCTCCCATAATTTTGATCGTTGGGCTACTCCAAAACGATGCTGTTCATCAATAATTGAAATGCCTAAATTCTTAAACTGTACTTTATCTTCTAAAATAGCATGGGTTCCTATTAAAATATGCACAGATCCGTTTTCTAAACCAGTGTGAATTTCACGACGTTTTTTTATTTTACTAGACCCTGTAAGTAATTCAACTTTTATCGTTGTTCCTTCTAACAGCTCTACAATTCCGTGATAATGTTGTGTTGCTAAAATTTCGGTCGGCGCCATTATTGTTGCTTGGTAACCGTTATCAATTGCAATTAACATGGTTAATAAAGCTACAATTGTTTTACCAGAACCAACATCACCTTGCAATAAACGATTCATGTGCGCACCAGAACCAATGTCTTTTCTTATTTCTTTTAAAACTCTTTTCTGAGCATTGGTTAATTCAAAAGGTAAATTATTTTTATAAAAATTAGTGAATTGCTCTCCTACTTTCTCAAAAACATAACCTTTAATTTTTGCTTTACGGATGAGTTTTTTTTGCAATAATTGTAATTGAATAAAAAATAATTCTTCAAATTTTAAGCGATATTGAGCCTTTGCTAATAATTCTTGACTTTTAGGAAAGTGGATATTTAACAAAGAATCTTTTTTTCCTAACAACTGATTTTCATCAATTAAATACGTTGGTAACGACTCTTCTATTTGTCCGAATGCTTGCTGGAATAAATTCTGAATAAAACCTCTTAAAATTTTATTACTAATTCCTTTATTACTTAATTTTTCTGTGGATGGATATACAGGCTGCATAGAAGTTTGCAACTTACTTTTATACTCTTTTACCGTTTCCATTTCTGGATGCGGCATGTTTGCAACATTGTTATACCAATTTAATTTTCCGTAAATTACATAGGGAACATCCGTTTTTAAACTATCCTTTATCCATTTTGCGCCTTTAAACCAAACTAAATCTATCGAGCCTGTAGCATCAGAAAATGTTGCCACTAACCTACTTCCTCTTTTTTGCTGCACTTCTTTAATACTCGTAATCTTACCAACAATCTGAACCTCAGCAGTATTTTGCGACAATTCTTTTATGGTATAAAACTGAGTTTTATCAATATAGCGAAACGGAAAAAGGTACAATAAGTCATTACAAGTTCTTATACCTAACTCGGTAAACAACAACTCGGCTCGGGCTACACTAACACCTTTTATGTATGTTACAGGATGATTTAAATTCATTAAATACGAAAATACAAAAAGACATTAAAATAACTATCTTTGCACTCTTAAATTCACCAAATGAGATTACACAGAAATTTAGTTTACGCAGTGATAGATAGTTTACGTGACGTTTTTAACGACGACGTATATGCAGACAAAGCTGTTGAAAAGGCATTGAAAAGAGATAAAAGATGGGGAGCACGAGATAGAAAATTTGTTGCTGAAACTATTTATGATATTGTACGTTGGAAACGTTTATACGGTGAAATTGCCGATGTAAAAACTCCGTATTCTAGACCCGACTTATGGCGTTTACTAGTAGTTTGGTGTGTATTAAGAGGTATTAAATTACCAGATTGGAACCAAATTGAAGAAACTCCAACTAGAAGAATTAAAGGTCGTTTTGATGAGCTTTCACAAACAAGAAAATACAGAGAATCTATTCCTGATTGGATAGATGATTTAGGTGTTAAAGAATTAGGTGAAGATATTTGGACTAAAGAAATGGCTGCTTTAAATAAAAGAGCCGATGTTATTTTACGTACAAACACCTTAAATATCACTAAAGAACACTTGCAAAACGATTTAAAACAAGAAGGTATTGAAACCGAATTTATTAAAGGTTGTGACGATGCTTTACGTTTAATTGAACGTGCCAATGTTTTTAAAACAGAAGCTTTTCATAAAGGTTATTTTGAAGTACAAGATGCTTCATCTCAACTAGTTGCCTCTTATTTAGATGTTGAACCTGGTATGAAAGTAATTGATACTTGTGCCGGTGCCGGTGGTAAAACCTTACATTTAGCTGCTTTAATGAAAAACAAAGGGCAAATTGTGGCTATGGATATTTACGAAAGTAAATTGAAAAAACTTAAAATTAGAGCTCGTAGAAATGGAGTTAGTAACATTAATTTAAAAGTAATTGATTCTACTAAAGTAATTAAAAAACTATATGGTAAAGCTGATAGGGTTTTAATTGATGCTCCTTGTTCTGGTTTAGGCGTATTGCGTAGAAATCCTGATAGTAAATGGAAACTACAACCTGAATTTATAGAAAACATTAAAGAAATTCAACAAGATGTTTTACAACGATATTCAAGAATGGTAAA
This sequence comes from uncultured Tenacibaculum sp., assembly GCA_964021635.1. Taxonomy (GTDB): domain Bacteria; phylum Bacteroidota; class Bacteroidia; order Flavobacteriales; family Flavobacteriaceae; genus Polaribacter. Next base: position 33,229 of record CAXHZZ010000007.1, on the reverse strand, counting down.
ACCTGGCGGTAAATTAGTGTACGCTACTTGTTCTGTATTGCCTTCTGAAAATCAAGATCAAGTAAAAATATTTTTAGCTTCTCAAGATGGTAAAGATTTTTCACTTGTAAAAGATAATAAAGTATTGGCTCATAAATTTGGTTTCGACGGGTTTTATATGGCTCAATTAGTTAGAAAATAATATTTCTTCATCATTTCTATTTTATTTTAGAAAGATAATTTTAATAAAATTCAAAAGGCTCGTGATTTTTAAATCACGAGCCTTTTTCAATCAACTATTAAAAACTAACGTAATACAAAACGAATAGTTATGTAATTACACTTATATGACGGTACAGTTCTTATATCGTTACACAGAAATCTTACTTTAACAGTTTTTTAAGATTGTTATTTTTAACCTATAAAACCACTCTTCAATCTTATAAATTTTTATATACAATCGTTTATTCTTACTTTAGAGCGAACTAACTAAAAACTTAAATTCATGAAGGATTCAAACAAACCAAATACCTTGTTTTGGGTTATTGGCGTAATTTCATTGTTATGGAATGCAATGGGCGTTAATCAATACCTACAACAAGCCTATAATACAGATACTTTTAAAGCAATGTATCCTGATGAAAAAGTGTTAGAAATGGCACAAAACACTCCGTCTTGGGTTATGGCCGCTTTTGCTTTTGCTGTTTTTGGAGGTTTTCTTGGGAGTATATTTTTGTTACTACGCAAAAAAATTGCCAAACCTATATTCTTAATCTCTCTATTAGCAATTATTATACAAATGATATACAACGTATTTATAAGTGGAGCTATAGAAGTATATGGTACTGGTGTTTTAATAATGCCTTTTATGGTTATCGGATTTGCCTTTTTTATATTGTGGCACACTAAAAAGTGTGAGGAAAAAGGTTGGCTTTCTTAGTATTTTAAAAAATTAAAGCTGTCTTTTTAGACAGCTTTTTTTATTCTATTAAAACAAAAATAAATTCAGCCACACAAGCTGGTTTTTCTTGCCCTTTTATTTCTATTATGCAATTGAACGTTAATTTTTTTCCGCTAGGAAAATCTTCAATTTGTTTTAAAGTACTTATCAATCGTAATTGACTATTTACTGGAACTGAATTCGGAAAACGGACTTTATTTAATCCGTAATTCAAACCCATTTTAACGCTTTTAATTACTATTAAATCTGATATTAACTCCGACAGCATGGCAACAGACATAAATCCGTGAGCCATAGTAGTTTTGGTAGGAGAGTATTTAGCTGCTTTTTCTTCATCAACATGAATCCATTGTTTATCTAAAGTAGCATTAGCAAAATCATTAATCATTTGTTGAGTAACCGTAAACCAAACTCCTTTTGGCAATGTTTTTCCTTCTAAACTATGTAATGCTGCTAAATTTTCAAAAACTAATTTACTCATATCAATACTATTATTTATTTACCGTAAACATCGTCTTTTACTTTTGGTAACTCTAATTCATATTTTACAGCAACAGTTCTAGTGATAAAAATTACAATTGCTGGTATTACAAAATGAAGATCGTCGTTTATATTAAAATTTGCCAAAATAAGATACACTACGCCACCTGCTAAACATGCAGAAGCATATATTTCTTTTTTAAAAATTAATGGTACTTTTCGGGTGAGTACATCTCTTATTACTCCGCCAAAAACAGCAGAAACCATACCCATAACTAAAGCTATAAATGGGTGTAAATCATATGCTAACCCTTTTTCTAATCCTAATAATGTAAATACACTTATACCAATAGTATCGAATAAAAACATTGTTTTTCTTAGTGGAGCTATTTTACTTCTAAAAAGGAATGTAACAGCTACAGCTATTAAAATCGTCCAAATATAATTAATATCACCAATCCAATTTATTGGGTGTGCATTAATTAAAACATCTCGCATCATACCACCACCTACTGCTGTAACAAAAGCTATGATAATAACTCCGAATAAATCAAAGTTTTTTTTAATGGCAACTAATGAGCCACTTATGGCAAAAGCAAATGTGCCTGCAATATCAAGAGCATATATAATATCCACTTATATATTTATTTCAGAAATTCTTATTTGTAATGTTTTTTCAACTTCTTTAATATTGTTTCTTTCGTTATTAAGAATTAAAACCAAAGAAACACCTTTTTTACCTGCTCTTGCAGTTCTACCGCTTCTGTGTGTGTAATATTCTAATTTTTCTGGTAATTGGTGATGTACAACAAATCCTAAATTCTGTACATCAATACCTCTTGCGGCTACATCTGTAGCAACCAAAATTTGTAAGCTTTCATTTTTAAAAGCACGCATTACTTTATCGCGTTCTTTTTGCATCATATCACCTTCTAAAGCTTCTACAGAAAAACCTTCCTCTTTTAACTCTCTTGTTAATTTTTGTGCGCCTGCTTTTGTTCTTGCAAAAATAATTCCTCTTTCTGCATGTCTTTTTTCTAAAAACTTAACAATTATATCTACTTTTTCTGGAATTGTGGTTTGTACAAACTGATGCGTAATATTTGCATTTACTAATGCATTTTTATTTACCTCAACTTGTTTTGCAGAGGCATTCATGTATTTTTTAACAATGCTTTTAATCTCCTCTGGCATTGTTGCCGAGAACAACCATGTTTTTCTTGTACCTGAAGTATATTTTAAAATACGGTTTAATTCTAATTTAAACCCCATACTTAACATTTCGTCTGCTTCGTCTAGCACCAAAGTGTTAATATCTTTTAAATCTACTTCTCCTCTCTCTATCAAATCGATTAAACGTCCCGGAGTAGCCACAATTACATGTGTGGTTCTTTTTAAGTTATTTATTTGACGTTCTATTTTTTCTCCTCCATAAACGGCTTCTACAAAAATTTTATCATCTACGTATTTTGTAAACTTAAATAGTTGTTTTTTTATTTGCTGAACCAACTCTCTTGTTGGTGATAATATTAATGCCTGAGTGGTATTTTTTGAAGCATCAATTTTATGTAAAACAGGCAAACCATAGGCAGCTGTTTTACCTGTACCTGTTTGGGCCAAGCCTATAAAATCAGCATCGTTTTGTAACAAATAAGGTATTGCTTGTTCTTGTACTTCAGTAGGCGTTGTTATTCCTAACTCTTTTAATCCCTTAACATATTCTTTTCGTATTCCTAATGCTGTAAATGTTGTCATCTTATTTATTTATAAATGCAAAGATATTGCTTTATTTTTTCCCTAAAAGTAAGTTTGTTATTTCTTTAGTTACTCTTTTTGGTTTTTGTGTTTTTGCGTCTAATAAACAAAATGTAGTTTGCGACTTTACTAAAAGAGTTGCTCCTCTTCGCATTTCGAAATGACGAACAGATTTTATTCCTGCTGTTTGACCAACCCATGTTTTAACGATAATTTCATCTCCTAAAACTCCTTGCTGTTTATAATCTATTTCATGGCGAATTACAAACCAAACATAAGCTGGTTTTGGTACCTCTTTTATTAACAATGCCCAATGATCAGAAGATACTTCTTGCATCCACTTTACATACACTACATTATTAACATGATTGTATTCATCTATTTCATTTGATGTAGCAATATATTTTTTTTCATAAAAATTCATATCACAAAACTACGGCAATGATGTTAATTATTACTTAAAAATACTCCTGATTTTGTTTCCTTATCATTTTATTGCTGATCTTCGAAGAATGAAAATTAAGTATGAATAAAACTACAAGTAACTTTGGTACCGAAAAGATCAGTAAACTTCTTTTAAAGCAAGCAATACCAGCTTCTATAGGAATTTTAGTAATGTCGTTAAATATGATTATCGACACTATTTTTGTTGGTCGTTGGATTAGTGTTATGGCTATTGCAGCTATTACAGTAGTTTTACCAATCGCTTTTTTAATTTCATCAATCGGAATGGGAATTGGTATTGGTGGTAGCTCAATTATTTCGAGAGCATTAGGTAAAGGTGATACTCAAAAAGCCTTTAAAGTATTTGGTAATCAAATTAGTTTAACTGTTTTCTTATCGGTTTTATTTGTTGCAGTAGGAATCTTTTTTGGTTTTCCTCTTTTACAGTTGTTTGGTGCTAAAGGAGAAATATTAACTCCGGCTACCGAGTATTTTAATATTATTCTTTGGGGTGTTCCTTTTTTAGCTTTTGCAATGATGGGAAACCCTGTGGTAAGAGCCGTTGGAAAACCTAATTATGCTATGCTTACCTTAATTTTTCCTGCCATTATAAACATTCTTTTAGATATTATTTTTATAAAGTTTATGGATATGGGAATGTATGGTGCCGGACTCGCAACTTCTTTCTCTTACACAGTAAGTGGATTATTTATATTATGGTTCTTCTTATCTAAAAACACCGAATTAAAAATTATTCCAAAGTATTTTAGTATTGATTTCTCTATTTTAAAAGAAATTATTGCCTTAGGCGGAATTACCATTATAAGACAAGGAACCATTAGTGTTTTAATAATTATTTTAAATTACACACTATTTAAATATGGAGGAGAAATATCAATTGCAGTATATGGAATTATCAATCGCGTAATGATGTTTTCACTATTTCCGGTATTAGGTGTAACACAAGGTTTTTTACCTATTGCTGGTTTTAATTATGGTGCAAACAATGCTTTAAGGGTTAAAGAGTCTATAAGAATTGCAATAACCTTTGGTACCGCAATAGCTACACTTATTTTTCTATTAATAATGGTTTTTCCTACCGAAATCGTAAGGCTGTTTACTGATGATATTAATCTTATTAAACTTACTTCTGATGCTTTAATTATAACATTTTTAGCAACGCCTGTAATTACAATACAACTAATAGGTTCTGCTTATTTTCAAGCAGCCGGAAAAGCGTTACCTGCTTTGTTATTAACTTTATTAAAACAAGGGTTTTTCTTAATTCCGTTAGTATATATTTTACCTAAATTTTATGGCGTGAATGGTGTTTGGATGTCTTTTCCTATTGCTGATGTATTAGCTACATTGGTTACTTACTTATATTTAAATAGGGAAATTAAGCGCCGTTTAAATTAAACTTTCTCCGTTTAAATTTGTAGTTAACACATCGCTCATTAAGTTAAAAAACGGACGTAAAGCTTTAAAAGAGGTATTTACTTCGGATAAAAAATCTTTAGATAGTACTTCTTGATCAGTAAAATTACGAACGGCTATAAATCCTTTTTTTCGCAGTAAGTCGATATCTGGATGGTTTTTATCGAATCCTCTTGGAGCAGATTTTAGTTCAGCTCCTTCAAAACTACCTCCAAAATTCTTTACAAATTCGGGGTCTTTTAAAATGGCTCTAAAATCAGCAGCATCCATTTCTATTTCTTTTCGAATACGTAATAAATCTTCTTTATTAGGTTCCCAAAATCCGCCTGCCAAAAAACTTTCTCCTCCCGGACGAATGCGTAAATAATACCCACCTCTTAAATGTTTTCCTTTTCTAGAAAAAGAGCCTGCAAAATGCGGTTTATAAGGTGTTTTATCTTTTGAAAAACGAACATCTCTATAAATTCTGAATAGCTTAAATTTATCTATTTCGTCGTGTTTTTCTAAATCTTCTCTTATGTGTGTGTAAAAATCTTTTGCATGGTCTTGAACTTCTTTAAATGCATCTTTTTGTGCTGCAAACCAATCGCGATTGTTGTTTTCTTTTAAATTTTTTAAAAATTGAAGCGTTGATTTTTCTAATTGCATACATGTTGATTTTTTACAGTTTGAAAGGTACAAAAAAACGCTGTAGAAAAAATCGACAGCGTTTTTATAATTTATACACTTTTGCGTTAGGGATTGAATGGTTTGTTTGAGCTCTTTTTTATTGTCAATTCGAGTTAATTTGCTTTTCGCAAATTATTATCGAGAATACAATAAAAAAAGCGAGTAATGAAAGCCCGTTCGAACGCCCAAGCTATTATTTTAAACGTTGAATCTGAAATTCATAATATCACCGTCTTGTACAATGTATTCTTTACCTTCGATACCTAATTTACCAGCCTCTTTTACTTTTTGCTCACCGCCTAAAGTTGTGTAATCTTCGTATTTGGTTACTTCGGCACGGATAAACCCTTTTTCGAAATCGGTGTGAATTACTCCGGCTGCTTGAGGTGCAGTATCACCAATATTAATCGTCCAAGCTCTTACTTCTTTTACACCAACGGTAAAATACGTTTGTAAATTTAATAATTTATAAGCTGCTCTAATTAAAACAGAAGCGCCTGCTTCTTTTAAGCCCATATCAGCTAAAAACATTTCACGCTCTTCGTAATCGTCTAACTCTGTAATATCTGCTTCTGTACCTACTGCTAAAACAATTACTTCGGCATTTTCGTCTTTTACAGCTTCTCTTACTTTGGTTACATAATCGTTACCATTTACAGCAGCACCTTCATCAACATTACAAACATATAATACTGGCTTGGCTGTAATAAATTGTAATGACTGAACAATTTCTTGATCTTTTTCTGAAAACTCAATAGCTCTTACTGAAACCCCTTCTAATAAAGTTTTTTCAATTCTTAATAAAATTTCTAACTCTACTTGCGCTTCTTTATTACCAGTTTTAGCGGTTCTTTTTACGCGCTCTAAACGTTTCTGAACGGTTTCTAAATCTTTTAATTGTAACTCGATATCAATCGTCTCTTTATCTCTAATAGGATCTACAGAAGCATCAACATGAATAACATTATCATTATCGAAACAACGTAAAACATGAATAATTGCATCTGTTTCACGAATATTTGCTAAGAATTGATTACCTAATCCTTCTCCTTTACTTGCTCCTTTAACCAATCCGGCAATATCAACAATTTCTACAGTTGCTGGAATTACTTTTTCTGGATTTACCATACCTTCTAAAACCTGAATTCTAGGATCTGGTACATTTACAACACCTACATTTGGTTCGATAGTACAAAAAGGAAAGTTGGCACTTTGCGCTTTTGCATTAGATAAACAATTAAATAACGTTGATTTTCCTACGTTTGGTAACCCTACAATTCCTGCTTTCATTCTGTTCTTTTATTGAAAATTTTGCGTTTGCAAATATACTATAATGGTTTTTATTATCAGTCATTAATTTTTTCAATAAAAAATATTAAATATTAAAATAAATAGCCATAATAAACTGATTTTTAATACATTTAAGAAATTTTAACTAACCTAAATTAAAAATTATGAGAAAAAAAACACTTTATTTTATTGTATTTATGTTCGCCAGTGTGCACTTTATATGTGCTCAAATACAAATAAAAGGAACCATTAAAGACACTGAAAACTCTCCTTTACCTGGCGCAAATATCCTAGAAAAAGGAACTACCAATGGTGGTTCTTCTGATTTAAATGGTAATTTTAGTTTAAGTGTAGATACAAACGCTACACTTATTATTAGTTTCTCTGGTTTTGAAACTCAAGAAATTGCTGTTAATGGAAAAACTAATTTTAACATTGTTCTTAAAGAAGGATTAGAACTAGATGAAGTAATAATAACAGGTTCTAGAACTCCATCTAGGAGTAATACTACAAGTGCTTTACCTATAGATGTAGTTTCTTCTAAAGATTTACAAACTACAGGGCAAGCTACTTTTGATAAAGCATTACAGTATAAAATACCTTCATTTAATACAGTACAAACACCTGTAAATGATGCTACTTCTTTATTAGACCCTTACGAAATTAGAAACATGGGGCCGAGTAGAACTTTAATCTTAATTAATGGAAAACGTAAAAACTTAAGTGCTTTACTATACACACAAGATTCACCTGGACGTGGTGAAACTGGTGCTGATATTTCTGCAATACCAACGGATGCAATAAAATCTATTCAAATACTACGTGATGGTGCTTCTGCACAATACGGATCTGATGCAATTGCTGGTGTAATGAATGTTATTTTAAAAGACAACTACAATGGTGGCTCTGCTACTTTTAGAGCAGGTATTACTTCTGAAGGTGATGGAGAAATGGTGGGAGTTAGTGTTAATAACGGTTCTTCAATTGGAAATATTGGTAAAGGTTTTATTAATTATACAGTTGATTTCTCTAAAACTACTTTAGCAAACAGACCAGGTATGGTTAGTGCTGAGGGTGAAGCTGTAGAGTTTGGAGCTGACATAGCCGATGTAAGGGAGTTTTTATCAAGAAACCCTGATGCTAATAATATAAATGGTTCTCCTGAAACTACCGCTTCTAAATTTTTGATTAACGGTGGCTATGATTTAACAGAAAACAGCAACCTGTACTTTAATGCTGCATATGTTTATAAAAATGTAAACAGTTTTGCCAATTACAGAACTCCGTATTGGAAATCTGTAGATACAGAACCTTATTTAGCTGATTTTTTCCCTGGAAATCACCCAACAAACGCTGGCGGATTTGATGGATATGTTCCTACTTTTGAAGGTGTATTAAATGATTTTAATGCTACGCTAGGTTTTAAAGCAAAAAAGAACGGTTGGAATAGCGATATTAGTGTAACTTTTGGAGGTAATAAGCAATCATATGCCGTAAATAACTCTCACAATAGTTCTTACACTCTTACAGATCCTGTTTGGGATGATGCAAATGATAATGGTCAGGTAGATGCAGGTGAAGTTACTTTTAACAACAATAAATATAGAGAAAACAGCCCTACATCGTTCGATCCAGGAGGAACTGCCTTTAATCATGTTGTAGGTAATATAGATATTTCAAGAATATTATCAGATAATGTTGCTATTGCTTTCGGTTCTGAATTTAGATCAGAAGTATTTGAAATTATTGCTGGTAGTGCTGCCTCTTATGAAGGTGGAGGTTCTGATTCATTTGCAGGAAACAACCCAATAAATTCGGGTATATTTAATCGCTATAACTTAGGTGGATATGTTAGTTTAGATTGGGATATTAATAAAGATTTCTTAATAAGTGGAACAGCAAGAGCTGAAAACTATTCTGATTTTGGTAGTACTTTTGTTTGGAAAATAAGTTCTCGATATAAATTTGCGGATGATAAATACACCATAAGAGGATCTGTTTCTACAGGATTTAGAGCTCCTACATTACATCAAATATATACTGAAAAATCTCAATATTCTTTTGCTGACGATGGAGGTATAGAAATTAACGGGTTGGTTAATAATGTGTCTCCAACGGCTAAAGCTTTAGGCATTCCTAAACTAAGACCTGAAGAATCTACAAACGTTACAGTTGGTATTGGTGGTAAACCTTTAAGAAATGTGTCTTTTACTATAGATTATTATAAAATTGATGTTGATGACAGAATTGTTTATACCAACCCAATTAATAACAATCAATTTTTTGTAAATGGATTTAGCACTACTACATCAGGTATAGATTTTGTTGCTAGCTACAATAGAATTGAATTAGGTGCAGGAAAACTAGGTTTTAATTTATCTGGTAACTATACAATAGAAAATGAAAGGACGAGTGATTTACCTCAGTTCGACGGACAAGATGTGCTAGACCGTTCTAACTTAGCATTAATGTTTACTTCTAGACCAAAAACAAAGTGGATTTTAGGAACAAACTATAATGTTAACAAATGGGATTTTTCTTTAAATAATACTTATTTCGGTAAAACTACATTTAAGCAAAAGTTTATGAGTGATGATTTAAGAACAGAGTTTATACCTAAGATTGTTACTGATTTAGCTATAAATTATAAATTTACCGATAAAATTAGCATTGCACTAAACGTAAACAACATTTTAAATGTTATACCTGAATGGGAGTTTAAAGCTGAAAACGCAAACGGTCAATCAATTATTGATGATACTACAATCACAAGTTCTGGTTTAACACAAATTGAAAATGAAGCAAACGCTATTACATTTAACAATCGTTACGATATAACAACTTATGATGGCTCTCATTTTAGCCAATTAGGTACCATGTTTAATTTATCGGTTAACTATCAATTTTAATATTACACGTTTTTTATAATTATTTGATAAAAAGCCGAAATCGTAACGATTTCGGCTTTTTTTGACAAAAAAAAGCCCTAAGCTAAACTCAGGACATTTCTTATATCTATAAAATATTTTTATTCGTTATGCATAAACTTCTGTTTACCTAACAACGCTTCTTCTGTTTCAACATTATCATCATCAGGAACACAACAATCTACAGGACAAACTGCCGCACATTGAGGCTCTTCATGAAAACCTTTACATTCGGTACACTTGTCTGCAACAATATAATATATTTCGTCAGAAATAGGCTCTTGATCTTCATCCGCGTTTGCTTTTTTTCCGTTTGGTAATACGATGTTACCTGTTAAATCGGTTCCATCAGCATATTTCCAATCATCAGCTCCTTCATAAATTGCTGTATTCGGACATTCTGGTTCACATGCACCACAATTTATACATTCATCTGTTATAATAATTGCCATAATTAATCTGTTTCAGTTTTGTAACTTTGCAATCGCAAAAATAGTTCCAAATTAACTTAGAAACAAAATAAATGGATACAATCCAAAATAGAATTTCAGCTTTTGTAGAATTAGGGAAATTTTTAAGCCAGTTTACGCAAAAAGAAACTGCTCAAAAAAACAATATCCAATTCAATGATTTGTTTTTTGATGGATTTAAACATCAATTAAAAATAGCAGGAGAAAAGAACACTTGGTTTACCAAAGAAAACTTATTGTTTGCTACCGAAAGTTGGTCTAAAGCCTTAACAAATGAAAATATTCAACAATGGATTGCGAACGAAAGTTTAGGTAAAAACAACACCAAACAAGTAGCCGTTATTATGGCTGGTAATATTCCGCTTGTTGGTTTTCATGATTTCTTATCTGTCTTAATTTCTGGACATTCGGTTTTAATTAAACAATCTTCTAACGACAAAAGCTTATTGCCTTTTTTAGCGAAGTATTTAGAATACGTTCAGCCAGAATTAAAAGGTAAAATTACGTTTACAGAACAAAAACTAACTGGTTTTGATGCTGTAATAGCTACAGGAAGTAATAATACGGCGCGTTATTTCGAATATTATTTTAAAGACAAACCTAGTATTATTAGAAAAAGTAGAAATTCGGTTGCTGTTTTAACAGGAAACGAAACTGCACAAGATTTTGAAAATTTAAGTAACGATATATTTTGTTACTTCGGATTAGGCTGCCGTTCGGTATCCAAACTATATGTTCCTAAAGATTATAATTTCGATCCGTTTTTTACAGGAATGTTTAACAAACAAGAAATTATTAATAATTTAAAATATGCCAATAATTACGATTATAACAAAGCGGTGTATTTAATGAGCGAGTTTGATATTTTAGAAAACGGGTTTTTAATGATTAAGGAGGATCAAAGCTATGCCTCTCCTATAGCTTCTGTTTTTTACGAATATTACGACAATCCAGATGATTTAAAAATAAAAATAAAAGAAGATAACGAAAAAATACAGTGCGTGGTTGCCAATAATTTTATGGAAGGAGAAATTGCTTTTGGCGAAACACAAAATCCGCAGTTATGGGATTATGCTGATGGGGTGAATACCTTAGAATTTTTATCAAAAATTTAAAGATAAACTCCTTATAAATTTCGCACCTTTGTGCTAACAAAACACTACTGAATAATGAAGAAACATAACTTTAGTGCAGGTCCGTGTATTTTACCTGAAGAAGTGTTACAAAAAGCTTCAGAAGCTATTATAAACTTTAATGATGATAATTTATCGTTGTTAGAAATATCGCACAGAAGTGAACCTTTTGTTGCTGTTATTGAAAACGCACGAAGTTTAGCTTTAGAATTATTAGGCTTAAAAAACAAAGGTTACAAAGCGCTCTTTTTACAAGGCGGAGCTAGCAATCAGTTTTTAATGACTGCTTATAATTTACTAAACAAAAAAGCCGCGTATTTAAATACTGGTACTTGGAGTAGCAAAGCTATTAAAGAAGCAAAATTATTTGGCGAATTGGTTGAGGTAGCTTCATCCGAAGATAAAAACTTTAATTACATTCCTAAAGGATATGAAATTCCTACAGATGTAGATTATTTTCATTGCACGAGTAACAATACAATTTACGGATCACAAATAAAAAATTTTCCGGAAACTAATGTTCCGTTAATTTGTGATATGAGTTCTGATATATTTTCGCGTCAATTAGATTTTTCAAAATTCGATTTGATCTATGCTGGTGCCCAAAAAAATATGGGTCCTGCCGGAACAACGTTAGTAATCGTAAAAGAAGATATTTTAGGCAAAGTAACACGCCAGATTCCATCAATGTTAAATTATCAAACATTTATTGATAAAGATAGCATGTTTAATACGCCTCCTGTTTTTGCGGTGTATACATCTATGTTAACTTTAGAGTGGTTGAAAGATTTAGGCGGAATTGAGTTTATAGAAAAAGTAAACAATCAAAAATCAGCACTTTTATATAGTGAAATAGATAGAAACCCTTTATTTAAAGGAGCTGTTGTTAAAGAAGACAGAAGCCACATGAACGCTACTTTTTCTTTAACAGATAATAATTTAAAAGAAACATTTAACACCCTATGGAAGGAAGCCAATATTAATGGTTTAGACGGTCACAGGAGTGTTGGTGGTTACAGAGCAAGCATGTACAATGCATTGCCATTATATAGTGTGCAAGCATTGGTAGATGTTATGCAAGAATTAGAACGAAAAGCATAATACAAACGTCATTCCGAACAAAGTGAAGGAATCTATTTATAAAGATTCCCACATCATTTTATTCCTCGCAATGACATTATAAAAGTAAGAATGAAAATATTAGCAAACGACGGAATCTCAGAAAGTGGAAAAGCTACTTTAGAAAATGCAGGATTTGAAGTAATAGTTACCAAAGTTGCCCAAGAGCAATTAGATAATTTTATCAATGATGAAGAAATTAATGCCATCATTATTAAAAATACTACAGAAATACATGCCGAACTTATAGATAATTGTCCAACCTTAAAGTTAATTGCAAACGCAAGTACAAATAACGACAACATAGATGTTATGTATGCAGAAGAAGCTGGTTTACAAGTTGTAAATATTTCTGATGCTAGTGCCAATGCTGTTGCCGAATTAGTTTTTGCGCATTTATTAGGAATGGCACGTTATTTACACCAAGCCAACAGAGAAATGCCTTTAGAAGGCGATGTGAGTTTTAATGCTTTAAAATCTCAATTTTCTAACGGAACCGAATTACGTGGTAAAACCCTTGGTATTATTGGTATGAGTGCTGCAGGACAACAAGTAGCTAAACTTGCTTTAGGACTTGGAATGAAAGTTGTTGGCTTTGATGTTGATTTTGATAATACGATAACAATTCCGGTGGATTTTTTCAACGGTGAAATCATTGATATTCAAATTGATATGTTAAGTTCTGACGAGCTATTAAAAGAAGCACATTTTATCAGCTTACATTTATCAGCACAAGAAAACCATCTAATTGGAGTTAAAGAATTTGAAAAAATGAAAGACGGTGTTGGTTTTATTAACGTTGCTCAAAGCGGATTGGTAGATGAGGTTGCCTTAATTAACGCTATACAAAGTGGTAAAGTAAAATATGCTGGTTTAGATACTTTCGAAAATCAACCAAACCCAGAGATTCAATTATTAATGAATCCAGAACTTTCTTTAACTCCTAATATTGCCTCTTATACTATAGAAGCACAGCATAAAATAGGTACAGAATTGGCTGATAAGATTATTAATTCTTTACACTAAAAACTAAAATTATTAATGGCAATTGTAAAACCATTTAAAGCAATAAGAGCAACTCGAGATAAAGTTGCTATGGTATCTTCTAAATCATATGAAGTTTATCCACCAGACCTATTAAACGCTAAACTAGCTTTTAATCCGTTTTCTTTTTTACACGTTGTAAATCCTGGGTATAAATATCATAAACAAGATATTACTGGTGATCAACGCTTTAAATTAGTGCACAATCGTTATTTAGAATTTAAAGAAGATGGTATTTTTACTAAAGATAAGAACCCTGGTTTTTATATTTATCAAAAAATAACACCAACCAATTCTTTTTGCGGAATTATAGCCGCTACTTCTGTAGAAGATTACCACAACAATACCATCAAAAAACATGAAGGCACTTTAAGAGAAAGAGAATTATTATTTGAAAACTACTTAAAAAACACTGGTTTTAATGCAGAACCTGTCCTTTTAACGTACCCTGATAATGATGCTATAAATAGTATTATTGAAAAATACCGTAAAAACAGGGCTGAATACGAGTTTTCTACCACAGATAAGGATTCGCATTTATTATGGATTATAGATAATGAGAAAGATGTTACACAAATTTCTAATGCTTTTTCACAAGTAAACACTTTATATATTGCCGATGGCCATCATCGTTCTACTTCTGCTTGCTTGCTTGCAAAAAACTTAGCAAAGGAAAACCCGAAGCATACTGGTAACGAAAAATATAATTTCTTCATGAGCTACTTATTGCCAGAAAGCCAACTGAGTATTTATGAATTTAATCGATTTATAAAAGATTTAAACGGCTTAGCTGTTGATGAGTTTTTAATTGAATTAGACACCTTTTTTAGGATAGAAAACAGAGGTCAGGAATTATACAGACCAAAAGAAAAGCATCAATTTAGTATGTATTTAAATGGGGAGTTTTATGCTTTACACTTGCGAAAATCTGTCTATAAATTTACAGATGCTTTAAGTAAATTAGATGCTCAAATTTTGTATCAAACCATTTTAAATCCGATATTAGGAATTAAAGATATCAGAAATGCATCAAAAATAATGTATTCACAAGATAAATCAGACAGTTTAGAGTTGAAAACTAAAGTTGACAGTGGCGATTTTAAAGTTTCCTTTGGAATGTTACCAACTACAATAAACGAATTAAAAGAAATTGTAGATGCAGACATGTTAATGCCGCCTAAAACAACTTATATCGAGCCTAAACTAAGAAGTGCTTTAACTATTTATGAATTTTGATATGATGACAGGAATTAAAGAAAATCTTCAAGAAATAAAAAATACTATTCCCGAAAATGTAACCTTAGTTGCAGTTTCTAAAACCAAACCTATTGCCGACCTTCAAGAAGCATATAATGCAGGTCAGCGTGTATTTGGTGAAAATAAAATACAGGAAATGGTTACTAAATATGATGCTTTACCAAAAGATATTAAATGGCATATGATAGGGCATTTACAACGCAACAAAGTAAAATACATGGCGCATTTTGTTGATTTAATTCATGGTGTAGATAGTTTAAAAACCTTGAAAGAAATTAACAAGCAAGCTAAAAAACACAATCGTACAATTAACTGCTTACTTCAAGCTCGTATTGCAAAAGAAGACACCAAATTTGGCTTGTCTTTTTTAGAGATTGATGAAATTATTACATCAGAAGAATTTTTAGAGTTACAAAACATAAAAATTGTTGGGTTTATGGGGATGGCTACTTTCACCGATAATCAGGAGCTGTTAAAAGAAGAATTTTCATCGTTGGCTACGTTTTTTACTGAAAAGCAACGTAAAAACTCAAAACTCAAAATATTATCAATGGGGATGAGTGGTGACTATCAATTAGCTATCGAAAATGGTAGTAATATGGTAAGAATTGGTAGCGCTATTTTTGGTGTTCGAAATTATATTGTTTAAATTTACATTAAAACAGCTAAAAAAGAAAAGAATTGTACGCAATATTAGATATTGAAACAACCGGAGGTAAATTTAATGAAGAAGGAATGACGGAAATTGCTATTCATAAATTTGATGGACACCAAGTAGTCGATCAGTTTATTAGTTTAGTGAATCCAGAAAGAGACATTCAAGAATTTGTTGTTAAACTAACCGGCATAAACAATAAAATGCTTCGAAATGCGCCTAAGTTTTATGAGGTTGCAAAACGAATTATAGAAATTACCGAAGGTTGCATTATTATTGCTCACAATGCTAATTTTGATTATCGCATTTTACGTATAGAATTTAAGCGTTTAGGTTACGATTTTAAAAGAAATACACTTTGTACGGTAGCGCTTAGCAAAAAATTAATTCCCGAATCTCCTTCACATAGTTTAGGTAAATTATGCCGTTTTATTGGTATTCCTATGTCTGATAGACATAGAGCTAACGGAGATGCTTTAGCAACTATACAGTTATTTAAATTGTTGTTAGAAAAAGATGTTGATAAAAACATTATTCAACAATCTATAAAATATGCTGATAAAAGACATGAAAAACAACTTTTTATAAAAATATTAGCTAAGTTACCAGAAAAACAAGGTCTGTTTTACGTACATAATGAACAAGGTAATATTATTTTTATTGGGAGAGGAAAAAATATCAAACAAGAAACAAATAAACTCTTTTTAAAAGACACACCTAAAGCTAAAAAAATATTAAAAAGAGTTAATGACATTACTTATGAGGAAACTGGTAATGTACTTTTTACTCGATTGAAATACCACTTAGAACTTACCCGATTAAAACCAAAATTTAACGTTATTCGTAAACGAAAAAACGTTGGTAAAGATTTTAATCACGATAATTTATTAATTATAGATAAAGGAAGAGTTCCTGAAGAGCATGCTGTTATTTTAATAGAAAATAATATTGTTTTAGGATATACGTATACCAATTTGGCTTTTCAAGAAAATCAATTAAGCATTTTAAAATCAATGCTTACTCCTATTAACAATGCCGATTTAGCAAAAACAATTATTAAAAATTATTTACTAAAAAACAAAGTGTCTAAAATAGTAAGATTACAAGTAGAAAATAATTTGTAATATTGTTTAAAACATCATAAAAATATATTTTTTGGAAGACAGCAAAAAAAACTGGAAAGACAAATTACATGATGTAATTTATGGCACAGATACCCCGGCAGGTAAGTTATTTGACATTGTTTTACTATTTGCTATTTTAATTAGTATTTTACTAGTTATGCTAGAAAGTATTGAAAGTTTTGATAATAAACATCACCAATTTATAGATACTGCTGAGTGGGTTATTACCTTTTTATTTACAATAGAATATTTTGCTAGAATAATATCTATTAAAAAACCATCAAAATATATTTTTAGTTTTTATGGCGTTGTTGATTTTTTATCTACCATACCTAAATACTTATCTTTATTTCTAATTGGTTCACACAGTTTAGTTGCTTTAAGAGCTTTTAGATTATTAAGAATTTTTAGAATCCTTAAAGTTTCGAGATATATAGGTGAATCTAATCAACTTATTAAATCTTTAAACGCTAGTAAAGCAAAAATTGGTGTGTTTTTATACTTTGTACTTATTGTTTGTATTATTTTAGGAGCTGTAATGTACTTTATAGAAGGAGCAGAAAACGGATTTACAAGCATTCCTAGAAGTATATACTGGTCTATCGTAACATTAACAACTGTTGGCTATGGAGATATAGCACCACAAACAGCATTAGGTCAATTAATAGCAAGTATTACCGTTATTATAGGATATGCTATTATTGCTATTCCTACAGGAATTGTAAGTTCTGAAATGGCAAGAAAACAAGTTTTATCAAACTCAAAAAAATGTGTCGTATGTTCATCAACAGGACATAAAGATGATGCTGAATTTTGTTATAACTGCGGAACAAAACTTAATTAAATGTCTCAAAAAAATACATTAATAACCATTGTTGGTGCAACAGCTATTGGTAAAACTGCTCTTAGTATTAAATTAGCTCAGCATTTTAATTGCGATATTATTTCGTGTGATTCTCGTCAGTTTTTTAAAGAAATGACTATCGGAACTGCGGTACCTGATTCTGATGAATTGGCTGCAGCTACACATCATTTTATTCAGAATAAAAGCATTTTCGAAGAGTATTCTGTTGGTCAGTTCGAGAAAGATACTTTAAGTAAGTTAGATGAACTATTCTTAAAAAACCCAATCCAAATAATGGTTGGAGGTAGCGGTTTATATGTTGATGCGGTTTTAAAAGGATTAGATTATTTTCCTGAAGTTGATCCATCAATAAGAATAAATCTTACTAAAGAATTAGAAAAAAACGGAATAGAACCGCTTCAAAATAAATTAAAAGAGCTAGACATTGAAACTTATAATTCGATAACTATTGATAATCCGCATCGTGTTATGCGTGCCTTAGAAATTTGTATTGGCACAGGTAAAACCTACGCTTCTTTTAAAAACAAACCAAAAGCACCTCGCAATTTTCAATCGATAAAAATTGGATTGACTGCGGATAGACAAATCATGTACGATCGTATTAATAAACGTGTTGATATGATGATGGATAATGGTTTATTAGAAGAAGCTAAAACAATGTACCCTCATAAAAAATTAAATGCTTTAAAAACGGTTGGTTATAGAGAGTTATTTGAATATTTAGATGGCAATTTTACCAAAGAGTTTGCTATTGAAGAAATTAAAAAAAATACACGTCGTTTTGCAAAAAGACAAGGAACTTGGTTTCGAAAAGATGAAGAAATCGTTTGGTTTGATTTTAAAGACCCTATAAACCAGGTTATAAAATCTCTAGAAACTAAAATTTAACGGAATTTAAAGAACTTAGGATATTCACTTTTATATATTTGCCAAAACAATTAACAAAAACAATGAAATCAAAAATTATATTTTTAGCTGCAATTCTTTTATCAACTATAACATTTTCGCAAACTAAATTAGGTACCGTAAATAGTAACTTAATTATTGGCAAAATGCCACAAATGAAAAGTGTTTTAAGGAGAGTTGAAAATTCTGGTAAAAAATTAGATTCTACTTTTAGTATTAAAGCAACAGAATTTCAAACAAAATCTCAAGCCTATAATGAAACTCAAAAAACATTGAGTGATGCTGATAAAAAAACAAAATATCAAGAATTAGTTACTTTAGAGCAAGATTTACAAAAGTTTCGTGTTAACGGTACAAAAATGATGCAATTACAAAGAGAAGAATACATGCGTCCGTTATATAAAAAACTAAGAGAAGTTATTAGCGAAGTTGCTAAAGAAAATGGTTATACTCAAATTTTAACTACTGATGGAAATGAATTTGGTTATGTTGATGAAAATTTTGACATCACTCAATTAGTTTTAGATAAATTAGGAATTAAAGAATAATTAATTTTGAAAGATAAAAAATCTAAAGACTTACAATTACAATACGAAGGCTTTTTACAAACACCTTTTCTATGGCATGGAAAAGGTGTTTTTGATTTTCAACAATTTGAGAGAAGCACTAGTAAAACTACTATTTTTAACGCAGTAATTACTCAAAATTTACGCTTAGGAAAATTAGTAGAACGCTTTGTTTCTTATGAGTTACAACAAGATCCCTCAATTAAAATTATTGAAGAAAACATTCAAATTCAACAAGAAAAATTAACGCTTGGCGAGTTAGATTGTATTTTATATCAAAATGAAAAACCAATACATGTAGAAATTGTTTACAAATTTTATCTATATGATAATACTGTAGGAAATACAGAAATAGCACATTGGATTGGGCCAAACAGAAAAGATTCATTAGTACAAAAACTAACCAAACTTAAAGAAAAACAATTACCACTACTCTACTCTAAACAATGCGTAACTTATTTAGATAAACTAAATTTAGTTACTAACGAAATTGATCAACAACTCTATTTTAAAGCCCAGTTATTTGTTCCTTTAAAAGAATACGGAAATAAGTTTCCTCTAATTAATAATGACTGTATTATTGGGTTTTATACAACGTTAAAAGAACTCGAACAATTTAAAGAATGTAAATTTCACATTCCGAATAAACATGATTGGTTGATACAGCCACATTTGAATATTGACTGGCTAAATTTTGTAAATTATACTGAAAAAGCAAAAACTATTCTAGAAGAAAAAAGAGCACCTTTATGCTGGATAAAACACCCGAACGGAAAAATCATGAAGTTTTTTGTTGTTTGGTGGGATATTTGATATTATTTAGAAAAAAATTGAATTATGAAAATGATAAAAAACTTATTATTTACCCTTTCACTACTTTTCATTTTCGCATTTTCTTCATGTGTTGAAGATGAAGTTAAAAGCGCATCGTGTTTAGAATTCGATAAAATTTCACAAGGTTACAATATTTTAGAAACAGCAGTTTTTACAACTAAAATTATTGAATTCGAAATTTATAATACTTGTCCTTATAAAATAAAAGTTACCGATATAAAAATCCGAGGAAAAAATGCTAGTGAATTTACAATTCAGGGAATTGCAGAAGGCACTTACCTAACAGAAGATAAACTAAAATTCAATGCCCTCTTCTCTCCTAAAAGTTTAGGAAAAAAAGAAGCTGGTTTAACCATTTTTCATGAGTTTGGCTCTCTTGTTATTTTTTTGAATGGTGAAGGTATTTAACTACGAACCTTTTCTAGCAACTGTTTTTACTGATCTCTTTCTTGAGGTAATAAAATAAACACCTGTTAATAAAATTACAGAAGCTATTATAGATTGTTCAGTAAGTTGCTCATCTAACAAACTCCAACCTAAAAACAAGGCTATTATCGGATTTACATAAGCCGATGTTGCTACTTTTTCTGGTGATACCGATTTTAAAAGATAATTAAAAGCTGTAAAAGCAACAATACCTCCAAAAATAACTAAGAAGAGCATCGCTCCTTGTGTTTTACTAGCCCAATTTAATGGCGAAACCCACGTTTCTTTAAAAATTAAACTTGATATTACTAATATAGTTCCTGCTATTAACATTTGATATCCCGTGGCAACCAAGTAATTTTTAGGCAAATCTGCTTTCGATACAAAAACACTTCCGTAGCTCCAACTTAACACACAAGTTAAGATCATAAAAATACCTAAAACACCACCTTCAGAAGTTGTAATTTCTTTCTGACTTACCAATAAATACATTCCCGCTAAACCAAATAACACTCCAATTATTGATTTTCGTTGCATTTTTTTACCATCTATTAAGCGCAATAAAAAAAGTACAAACAAGGGTTGTGTAGATGCTAATAATGCCGCAAAACCTGTATCAACATATTTTAAAGCCCATACAAAAACACCGTTTCCATATACTAAAAATAAAAAACCTGCTATTGCTGAATTTAAAAGTTGAGTTTTGGTTATTTTTATTGATATTTTTAACAGTGTTGCAATAATCATAATCAACACACCTGCCACTAAAAACCTAATAGAAGCCAAAAATAAAGGAGACAATTCGGTTACCGCAATTTTATTAAATAAATAAGTAGATCCCCATATAATATATATCGAAAAAAATGCTGCAATAATTAATAATTTAGAGTTTTTCATACTTATTTAGTTTATAAAGTAAAAATACTCTAATTGTAATTTATAAAAGTGGATTAAAATATATTTTTTTAGAAGCTATTTCCCACTTTTCGCACTCGCTCTCTCCGAGGAGCTCAAACAAATGCTACAATTGGGGCTAGACTGCTTATTAAATTATAGCTAATTTCTATACTTTTAGTTATTTTATTAAAACCTGTGAGATTTTTAAAGCAAAAAAATCACCAATATTGGTGATTTTTTGTTTGAAATATATAAAAGTATCATTCTAAACTTCTTTCAGAATCACATCATTTTAGGTAATCCTACGTTGTGATGAGAACCTGAAATAAATTCAGGTTGACGTAAAACCTACTTCAAAAAACCATAATCGTCATACTGAACTTCTTTCAGTATCACATCCTAAAAGCAATACTAAATTGCCATGAGAAACTGAAATAAATTCAGGTTGACGTAAAATCTATATAAAAAAATAGTCGTCATACTGAACTTCTTTCAGTATCACATCCTAAAAAGCAATACTGAGTTGTCATGAGAACCTGAAATAATTTCAAGTTACATAAACATTAATCTGTAAAAACACTCTTATGTAAGTGTTTCTAAATAATGACTTTCTATCGCATATGCTTCTTTTAAGCCAGATATTTTATCATCAATTTTAGAAATATCGTTCTTTTTAGATGATTTACTTGCCACCAACATTACATTTTTACGCGTATGTTCGTTACTTATAAATTCAAATACTTTCGTATTGTAATTACTTTTTTCTAAAATAAGTGCGCGAATCGTATCGGTAACCATTTCGAATTGGCGCTCTTTAAAGATTCCGTACTTTAAAAGTGGACTCTCCTGCTCTTTTCCTTTTACTTGCTGGCGAATTTGCTTATGACAACATGGTGCACAAATAATTAATTCAGCCTTAGCTGATAATCCTTTAAAAATAGCATCGTCTGTTGCGGTATCACAAGCATGTAAAGCTATTAAAATATCAATTTTATTATTGTCATATTCCTGAATTGGCTGTGCTACAAACGATAATTTTTTGAATTCAGATTTTTCGGCAACATCGTTACAATAATCTACCAATTCTTTACGCAACTCAATACCTGTAACTGTAGCGCTGTATTTTTTTTGATTTACCAAATAATCATATAAAGCAAAAGTTAAATAGCCTTTACCAGATCCCATATCAACAATATTAATATGTTTTGGTAATTTGGTAGACTTTAATAAACCTTCAATAATCTCTAAATATTTATTGATTTGGCGGTATTTATCGGCCATTTTATGAATAACCTTTCCTTCTTTATCTGTAATCCCTAAATGCTGTAAATAACTACCTGCTTCTGCTAAACGCTCTTTTGGTTTATCATGAGTTACGGGTAATTTATTTTTAAAACTAGGCGCATTTTCACGATAAGAAACCTTTTTCTTTTTTGATATAAAAACCAATAAATCTTTGGATAATGTAAATAAAGTTGCCGCTCTAAAATTATCCATCAATAAGATTTCTAACTCAGATAATGCTTCGGTGATTGTAAAGTTTTTAACCTTATCATTTGTTGTATAATGATACGTAAACTGCATCATTTCTACTCCTTTAATAACTACTAAACGAATATAAACATTTGGTAATCCATCACTTTTTTTAATCGGTTTGCTAAGAGTTAACTTTACAAAGTTAGCGTCTAAAACACTCTTATTTAACGTATCTCTTAATTGTTGAAAATCATTCATACTGCAAAAATACTTAATAAGCTTTGTTATATCGTAAAACTAAATAAAACTTTTTATCAAAATAAAACGGTAATAAACATTGCTGTTTATTACCGTTTATAAATTTAACTACTAACTTAAATTTTTACTTATGGCAAAAGCACACTATCTACTGCATGAATTACACCGTTTGTTCCCTGTACATCTGTTAAAGAAATAACTACTGATTGATCACTTGACGTTTCTAACTTAGCACCATCTGTTAAATCTACAGTTAACATTCCTCCTGATAACATTGCAATTTCTTGATTGTCTGACAACTGATCAGCTTGTACATTTGCACCGTTAACTACGTGATATTTTAAAACTGCATCTAAAGTTTCAATTGGCACATCTCCTAAACCATTCCATTCGTCATTACTATCTAATAATGCCTGGAAAGCTGCATTTGTTGGTGCAAAAACTGTGAATGGTCCGTCAGTACTTAATGTAGCAACAAAATCTGTTGTGTGTCTGCTATCTGTTAAAGCAGCTACTAAACTTGTAAAACCAGCATTGTTTAATGCTAAGGTTACAATATTTGCTGGTAACATTACTTTATCTATTATATGTACCACACCATTATTAGCCTCAACGTCTACTGCTAAAGGTTTAGCATCTCCATTAAACTCTACTCCTCCGGTAGTTTCTACTTGCAATGATAAATTTTCTTCATTAGGTCCCATTGCTAAAGTTTTTACATAAGTATCTGAAAGGTCAGTTGATCTTACTTCTGATGTTAAAACATGAAACTTTAAAACTGTTGCTAAAGTTTCTGTTGGAATATCATTTAAAGTATTCCAATCAGCATTAGAATCTAACAAAGCAGCAAAAGCATCGTTATTTGGGGCAAATACAGTGTAAGGTCCAGCCATCTTTAAAGCGTCTACCAAATCAGCCTTCACAACCGCATCTACTAATATACTTAATGAAGGGGTTTCTGAAGCTATTTCTACAATGTCTTTAGGACTATCGATAACCACTGGATCGTCGTCATCATTACATGATGTTAATAATGATAAACTTAGTAATAAACCAAGTGCTGCAATACTCTTAAATTTTTTAATAACCATTTTTAATAATTTTAATTAATAATTAGTGTTTGTTATTTGAACTTAATTAATAGATTAATTTTATTTTTTGTTTATTTTTAATACAATTATATTAAACAAAAATAAAATTACTCTAAAAAAACACTATTTGACTTTAAAGTAAATAGCGTTATACAAATATACATTTGTTTAACTAAAATACAAATACATTAAACGTTATTATTATGTTAAAAAAAATACCTCTTAGAATTAACTAAAAGGTATAGGTTAAATATATTTATATGAGAAGTGTTATACTAAAGAAACTTAATTAATTTCTTTCTTTTAAAACAGCTTCTATTTCTGTTAATGTAAACCCTTTCGTTTTTAAAAGTATTACTATATGATAAAATAAATCGGCGGCTTCATTTTTAAACAAATCCGCATCATTATCTTTTGCTTCAATAACCAATTCAACAGCTTCTTCTCCTACTTTCTGTGCTACTTTATTAATTCCACGTTTATATAGTTTATTTGTATATGACGTTGGATGATCAGTATCTATTCGCTCGCTAACAATTCGTTCTAATTCATATAAAAACCCTTTTGGAGTTTCTTCTGCAAAACATGAGGTAGTTCCTTTATGGCAAGTTGGGCCTGCTGGCATTACTTTTATTAAAATAGTATCGTTATCACAATCTATCTTAATGTCTTTTACCTCTAAAAAATTCCCAGACTCTTCTCCTTTTGTCCATAACCTGTTTTTACTTCTACTAAAAAAAGTTACTTTATTATCTTTCTTTGTTTTTAAGAAAGCTTCTTCGTTCATATACCCTAACATTAATACTTGTAAAGTGGTATCATTTTGAATTATTACAGGAACTAACCCGTCTCCTTTTGTAAAATCTATATTCATCGTACTGGTATATTTTGTTCTTTTAAATATTTTTTAAGCTTTGGCACCGGTATTTCAGCGAAATGAAAAATACTGGCTGCCAAACCTGCACTCGCTTCTGTTTTGGTAAATACATCTTTAAAGTGAATTTCTTTACCAGCTCCGCCTGATGCTATAACAGGTATATTTATTTCTTTACTAACGGCATTGGTTATTTCAAGAGAAAATCCGGCTTTGGTACCATCACTATTCATTGAGGTTAGTAAGATTTCTCCTGCACCTAATTTTTCTACTTCTTGTGCCCAACTTACGGTTTCTAAATCTGTTTCATGAGTTCCTCCTTTTGTAAATACTTTCCAATTATTAGCTACATTTTTAGTATCAATAGCAACTACTACAAACTGACTTCCAAAACGATTTTTTAAATCGGTTATTAACTGCGGATTTTTAACTGCCGATGAATTGATACTTACTTTATCTGCTCCTGCTTTTATCAAAGCCAAAGCATCATCAACCGTACTTATTCCGCCACCTACTGTAAAAGGTATATTTATTTCTTGTGCAATTTTCTCTACTAAGTCAACCAACGTTTTTCTGTTTTCGAGCGTTGCGGTAATATCTAAAAACACCAACTCATCAGCACCATCTTTTACATATTGCTTTGCCAACTCAATAGGGTCACCTGCGTCTTTAATATCAATAAAATTAACACCTTTTACTGTGCGTCCGTTTTTGATATCTAAGCAAGGTATTATTCTTTTTTTTAACATATTTAATAGTTATCATCATTTTTAAAATCCCAAAAAACCTTTAAAAGATTACTTTGACATTCTATTTTGTAATGATGTATTATTTTATTATAAAATTTTCTAACTGTTTTAACGAAATTCTATTTTCGTAAATAGCTTTACCCAAAATTGTACCTTCACAACCTATTTCTTTAAGTCGTATTAAATCATCAATATTAGCAACACCACCACTTGCTATTAAGTTAACACCACTTTTACTTAATATTTCTTGGTACAACTCAACAGATGCTCCTTGTAACATTCCGTCTTTAGCAACATCTGTACAAATGGTATTTTTAATTCCTAATTTCTCATATTTTTTGATAAAATCAATCACTTCTACTTCTGATGTTTCTAACCATCCGTGTGTAGCAATTTTTCTATTGATACAATCGGCTCCTAAAATAATTTTATCGCTACCATATGCTGTCAACCAACCTGTAAAAATATCTGGATTTTTAACAGCAATACTTCCTCCTGTTATCTGACTTGCACCGTTATCGAAAGCAATTCGTAAATCTTCATCTGATTTTAATCCACCACCGAAATCGATTTTTAAATTTGTTTTAGCCGCTATTTCTTGCAACACTTTGTAATTTACAATGTGTTGCGATTTGGCACCATCTAAATCTACTAAATGTAAATATTCGATTCCGCTATCCTCAAATTCTTTCGCTACTTCAACAGGATTTTCGTTATATATTTTTTTGGTTGCATAATCGCCTTTTGTTAAGCGCACACATTTTCCGTCAATAATATCTATGGCAGGTATAATTCTCATTTTCTTAATTTTATAATTCTAAAAAGTTTTTTAATAATTTTTCACCGACACTTGCTGATTTTTCCGGATGGAATTGCATGGCGTAAAAATTATCTTTTTGCATAATCGAACTAAATGGTTTTATATAATCACAAGTTGCAATAGTATTTTCACAAACTTCAGCATAATAACCGTGTACATAATATACATCTTCATTAATAGCTAGATTCTCTACTATTTTTGATGGTTTTATTTCTGAAAAGTTATTCCATCCCATGTGTGGTACTTTCATTAAAGGAGGAAATTGTTTTGTTACCGTATCAAAAATACCTAAACATGTTGTGTTACCTTCTTCTGATGATGTGCACATTAATTGTAAACCTAAACAAATACCCAATACTGGCTGGGTAAGAGATACTAAAAGCTCGTCTAATTTACGCTCTTTTAAATAAGCCATTGCCGAACTTGCTTCACCAACACCCGGAAATATTACTTTATCAGCTTGTTGTATTTCTACTGGGTTATCGGTTATTATACTTTCATAACCTAAACGATTAAGTGTATTTTGAACCGATCGTATATTACCGGCATTGTATTTTATAATTGCAATCATAATACTATAGCGTTCCTTTGGTTGATGGTAAAATCATTTTACTAGTATCTCTCTTTACAGCTACTTTTATTGCTTTTGCAAACGCTTTAAAAATTGCCTCTATTTTGTGATGCTCGTTTGTTCCTTCTGCTTTAATGTTTAAATTACACTTTGCTCCGTCTGTAAATGATTTAAAAAAGTGAAAAAACATTTCTGTTGGCATTTTACCTACCATTTCTCTTTTAAAATCTGCTTCCCAAACTAACCAATTTCTACCTCCAAAATCAATAGCTACTTGCGCTAAACAATCATCCATTGGCAAACAAAACCCGTAACGCTCTATTCCCAATTTATTCCCTAATGCTTTATTAAAAACTTCTCCTAATGCAATGGCTGTATCTTCAATAGTATGATGCTCATCAACTTCTAAATCTCCTTTAACCTGAATATCTAAATCCATTTGCCCATGACGCGCAATTTGATCTAACATATGATCGAAAAAATCGATTCCTGTACTAATATTACTTTTTCCTGTTCCGTCTAGGTTTAATTGAATATCAATTTTGGTTTCGTTCGTATTTCTAACAATACCATCGGTTCTTTCTTCTAATTTTAAAAACTCATAAATAGCATTCCAATCACTACTTTCTAAAGCTATAAATTCGTCTAAATCACTTCTTTTCACCGTAATTTCATCGGTTCCTAAAAAAGTTTCATCATTGATGTAAATTCCTTTTGATCCTAAGTTTTTTGCCAACTCAATATCCGTTAAACGATCTCCGATTACAAATGAATTTGCTAAATCATATTCTTCAGAAAAAAACTTGGTTAATAAGCCTGTATTTGGTTTTCTTGTAGGTTGATTATCCTTAGCAAAAGTGATATCAATAATTTCTTCAGAAAACACAATTCCTTCTTCTTTTAAGGTTCTCATTACAAAATTATGTACTGGCCAAAAAGTGTTTTCAGGATATACTTCGGTTCCCAAACCATCTTGATTGGTTACTAAAACCAACTCAAAATCTAACTCATTTGCTATTTTACTTAACCCTTGAAATACCTTCGGATAAAACTCTAATTTTTCGAATGAATCTGTTTGTTCATCTGCAGGTTCTTTAATTAAAGTTCCGTCTCTATCTATAAATAATACTTTTTTCATGTGTTTTCTTTTTATTAAAATCAATCTTTTCTACTAAATATTTCTACTATTCTCTAGATAACTATATTATACGATTGCTTTTAATGCTGTAATTAGTTGTGTGTTTTCTTCTTTACTACCAACGGTAATTCGTAAACAATTGTTTACTAAACTATTTCTGTTACGCGTAATTATTTTTTTAGCTACCAATGTATTATAAACTGTATTTGCATCGGTTACTTCTATTAAAATAAAATTAGCTTCCGTTGGGTATATTTTTTTAATCAGTTCTATATCCTTAAACTCATTCATTAAGCGATTTTTTTCGTTAATGATTGTGTTCTTATTCGCTTCAAACAAAGAAATATTATCTAACGAAGTAATAATTGCTTCTTGATTTAAAGTACTTACATTATAAGGTGGCTTTACTTTAGTATACAAATCTATAATATTTGCATTTGCATAAGCAACTCCTACCCTTGCGCCTGCCAATCCCCAAGCTTTAC
The DNA here is from genome assembly GCA_964021635.1 of uncultured Tenacibaculum sp. Taxonomy (GTDB): domain Bacteria; phylum Bacteroidota; class Bacteroidia; order Flavobacteriales; family Flavobacteriaceae; genus Polaribacter. The sequence continues at coordinate 4,529 of CAXHZZ010000007.1, read as the reverse complement.
TAAAAGTTTGACTTACAATTAAGTTCGGATAATTAGCCAATTGTGTTGCATACGAATCTCTTGTACTAAAATCGATATAAGCTTCATCGATAATTACCATTCCATTAAAATTATCGAGAATATACTGAATCGTTTCATCCTCAAAACAATTTCCTGTTGGATTATTTGGCGAACATATAAATATAATCTTTACATCCTCCATATCTAAATATGGCTGTAACTGATTTAAGCTTATTTGAAAATCATTTACCAAAGGTTGCTTAATTAACTCAACATCATTAATACTTGCCGATACGTCGTACATACCATAAGTAGGCGAAAAAGTTAACGCTTTATCTTTACCTGGCTCACAAAAAATTCTGAATGCTAAATCGATTACTTCATCACTTCCGTTTCCTATAAAAATCTGATCATTCTCAACGTTTTTTATAGTTGATAATCGTTCTTTAATTTTTGTTTGCTTCGGATCTGGATATCTGTTTAAAGTTCCAAACGGATTTTCATTAGCATCTAAATAAACTTCCGCATTTCCTTTAAACTCATCTCGTGCCGATGAATATGCTTTTAACTTTTGAATGTTCTTGCGAACTATTTTTTCTAAACTAAACATTTTCAATATCTTTTAATCTTAATGTAACAGCATTTTTATGCGCCTGTAATCCTTCTGCGGCTGCCATTATTTCAATCGTTTCACCAATGTTTTGTATTCCCTCTTTAGATATTTTTTGAAATGTAATACTTTTCGTAAAACTATCTAAATTAACGCCTGAATATGCTTTTGCAAATCCGTTTGTTGGTAAGGTATGATTCGTTCCTGAAGCATAATCACCTGCACTTTCTGGCGTATAATTTCCTATAAATACCGAACCTGCATTGGCTATTTTGTCTATAAAAAAGTCATCATTTTTAGTTGCTATAATTAAATGTTCTGGCGCATAATCATTTACAAAATTAATTGCTTCATACGCATCTTTAATTAAAACAACCTTTGTGTTTTTTAATGCTTTTTCTGTAATTTCTTTTCTTGATAAATTAAGAAGTTGTGCATCTATTTCTTTTGATACTGCGGCAATTAAATCTAATGAATCTGATACTAAAATAACCTGACTATCTGCACCGTGTTCTGCCTGACTTAATAAATCGGATGCTACAAATGTTGCTTTTGCCGAATCATCCGCCATTACTAACAATTCACTAGGTCCGGCTGGCATATCAATTGCAATTCCGTATTGAGTTGCCAATTGCTTTGCTACTGTTACATATTGATTACCAGGACCAAAAACTTTAGATACTTTTGGTATTGTGTCTGTACCGAATGTAAAACTTGCAATAGCTTGTATACCACCAACCTTATATATTTTGGTTACACCACAAAGTGCTGCTGTATATAAAATTGCAGGATTAATTTCTCCATTTTTATCCGGTGGAGAACATAAAATAATTTCTTTACAACCAGCAATATTTGCTGGTGTTGCTAACATTAAAACAGTAGAAAATAATGGAGCAGTACCGCCAGGAATGTACAAACCTACTTTTTCAATAGGTCTTTTTTCTTGCCAACATTGCACGCCTTTTGTTGTTTCTATTGCTATTCTTTCGGTTTTTTGAGCAGCATGAAAAACTTCAATATTTGCCTTTGCCTGTTTGATAGCATTTTTTAATTCACTAGAAACTAAATTTTCGGCATTTTTAATCTCTTTTAAACTAACTTCTAAAGTATCTAAATTTACACCATCAAAAAGTGCTGTATATTTTTTTACGGCAATATCTCCTGATTTTTTAACCTCATTAAAAATATCACCTACGGTTTGTGCTATATCTTCAACAGATTTTGTGGGTCTTTTTAATAACGATTCCCAATTATCTTTATTTAATTCTACTGCTCTCATCTACCTTAATTTTTAAACAACCATTTTCTCTATAGGACACACTAAAATACCTTCTGCACCATTAAGTTTTAGCTCATCTATAATATCCCAAAACTCATCTTTATCTAATACTGAGTGCACAGAGCTCCATCCTTCTTCTGCTAATGGTAAAACTGTTGGACTTCTCATTCCTGGTAAGATATCGATAATTTTTTCTAATTTATCATTAGGTGCATTTAACAAAACATATTTAGAACGCTTTCCTTTTAAAACAGACTGAATTCTGAATTGTAATTTATTTAAAAGAGCTTTTCTTTCTTCAGAAATCAATGGAGAGGTAGCTAAAACTGCTTCTGAAGTTAATAAAACCTCAATCTCTTTTAAACCATTTTTAAATAAAGTAGATCCACTTGACACGATATCACAAATTCCGTCTGCCAATCCTATATTTGGTGCAATTTCAACAGAACCATTAATGATGTGTAATTGTGCATCTATATCATTTTTAGCTAAATACTTTTTAACTGTTTCTGGATATGAAGTTGCAATTCTTTTTCCGTTTAAATCTTTTAATGAATTTGCATTAGATTCTTTCGGAACTGCTATAGAAACCTTACATTTAGAAAAGCCTAAACGCTCTACAAATTCTAAATCATTTCCTTTTTCTATTAGCACATTTTCTCCAATAATTGCAATATCAACCACGCCATCACGCAAATACTGAGGAATATCTCCGTTGCGTAAATAAAAAACTTCTAAAGGAAAGTTACTTGCAGATGCTTTTAATTGATCTTTACCATTATCGATAGAAATACCACAATCTTTTAAAAGTTGTAATGAATCTTGATTTAATCTTCCTGATTTTTGAATGGCTATTCTTAATTTACTCATGTTTTAATTAAAATGTTTGAGTAAACCGAAAGAGGAAATTCATGGCAAGAAAAAACCCGTTTGATTTACTCAAACGGGTTTAAAATATATGTTGATTTTATTCAATACATCTTTAGTTCGCCTGAGTGCAAATATGATGATGATGATGAAATTGAATAAAGTTCATTGTTCTTATTTAATAGTGCAAATATTTAATTTTATTTTAATATACACAAGCTTTTTATACAAAAAAATAAAACCACCTAAAATAGGTGGTTTTTATTATCATTTAATTAAAGCTAAATTACGCTTTAAAATTAATTTTACGCATACGTAAGCTTTCAGGAGTAACCTCTAAATATTCGTCCGCTTTTATATACTCCATACATTCCTCTAAAGAAAAATCGATTTTCGGAGCAATTTTCATAGCATCATCTGTACCAGATTTACGCATATTTGTTAACTGTTTACCTTTTACTAGATTTACAGCCATATCATCAGCTTTACTGTTTTCACCTATTACTTGACCTATATAAATCTCTTGGTTAATATCAATAAAAAACTTACCTCTATCTTGTAAACGATCTAAGGCATATGCAGTTGCTTTACCTGCTGCTGCAGATACAATTGCTCCTTTTGTTTCCTCAGTAAAATCTCCTTTGTAAGGGCCATACTCAGAAAAACGGTGGTTAATAATTGCTTGACCTGAAGTGGCTGTTAAGATTTTATTTCTTAAACCTATTAAACCACGAGAAGGAATTGTAAACTCTAAGTGTTGTAAGTCTCCTTTAGGCTCCATCACCATTAAGTCACCTTTTCTTAAAGAAACTAAGTTTACTGCTTTAGAAGCAACATCTTCTGGCACATCGATAGACAATGTTTCCATTGGCTCGTGTTTCTTACCATCAATTTCTTTAATAATTACTTGCGGACGACCTACTTGTAACTCATACCCTTCACGACGCATTGTTTCTATCAACACAGATAAGTGTAATACTCCACGACCAAATACGTTAAACTTGTCTTCAGAATCTGTAGTTTCAACTTTTAACGCTAAATTCTTTTCTAATTCTTTAAATAAACGATCACGTAAGTGACGAGATGTTACAAATTTACCTTCTTTACCAAAGAAAGGAGAATTGTTAATTGTAAACAACATACTCATTGTAGGTTGGTCAATTTCTGTTCTTGGCAATGCTTCTGGGTTTTCTAAATCAGCAATCGTATCACCAATTTCAAATCCGTCAATACCTGTAATAGCACAGATATCTCCACAAGGAACTTTATCTACTTGAACTTTACCCATTCCTTCGAATACGTGTAGTTCTTTAATTCTTACTTTTTTAGTTGTACCGTCAGCTTTGCATAACATGTAATCTTTACCTGCTTCTAAATCTCCTCTAAAAACACGTCCAATAGCAATTCTTCCTGTAAAAGAAGAAAAATCTAAAGAAGTAATTTGCATTTGTGGTGTTCCTTCGTTGTATTTAGTTTCTGGAATAGATTCTAATACAGCATCTAATAAAGGTACGATATTATCTGTTTCGTTTTTCCAGTCAGTACTCATCCAGTTGTTCTTTGCAGAACCATAAATGGTAGTAAAATCTAACTGCTCTTCAGTAGCTTCTAAAGCAAACATTAAATCAAAAACTTTTTCGTGAACGATGTCAGGAGTACAGTTTTCTTTATCTACTTTGTTAACAACTACGATAGGTGTTAATCCTAATTCTAAAGCTTTACCTAATACAAAACGAGTTTGTGGCATTGGCCCTTCAAATGCATCAACTAATA
>CAXHZZ010000006.1:0-55900 GCA_964021635.1 uncultured Tenacibaculum sp. | reverse complement strand
ATACTGTTTTGTAACTTAATGTGTTCATAATTACACGATTAGTTTTTGTTTATTAATATATTTATTTATCCTTAAAAAAGGACTGCAAATGTACGGTTAATTATTTGATTGACAAATAGCGTATTAGTTTAATTTTTAACTTTTAATTTTCCTTTTTTAAATAGATCGAAGGCGGCTTGATAGTAAGAGATTGTTTCGTTTAAAAATAAAGAATCAGTTTTTGTTGGAGCAATCTCATTTTTTTCTTTATTCCAGCGATATGATTTGTGTCTTTTGTTAGTTTCTAATAGTAGTAATTTCCCTTTTTTTAATAAACCTACCTTACGATGATTTCCTATAAATGCGCGTTCATCTTTAGGATTCATTTTATTGATATCTGTTCCGAATAGATTTGTGTTGTAAGACCAGTTTAAATAACCGAATAAGGTTGGAAATATATCTATTTGTGAACTTAGTTTGTCTATTTTAACTGGTTCTTGATTTTTTAAATTGGTTATAAAAGCCGGTATGTGATGGTTTTTTACATTTATTTCGGTTCTACCTGCACTAAAACCACAATGATCAGACATAATAACAAAAACGGTATTCTTATACCAAGCTTTTGTTTTAGCTTTTGTTAAAAACTCATTTAAACTTTTATCTAAATATTTTATAGAACCTTCTACATTTTTTCCAGAAGGAACATCAACAACATTATCTGGGTATGTATATGGTTTATGATTAGAGCTTGTCATGACAAAACTAAAAAAGGGTTGCTTGTTTTTTGCTTTTTGGTCAGTAACTTTTAAAACTTTATTAAAAAGATCCTGGTCACAAACTGCCCAAGCATTTTCAAAAGTCATTTCATCATCTTCAATTCGTGTTCTGTTTGTAGGTAATTCTTCTTTTAAACGATGTGATTTTCTTCTGTCAACAATATCAAATCCGTTGTGGCTAAAATAATTTGTCATATTATCAAAATGACCATCACCTCCATAAAAAAAAGTCCTACTATACCCTTTTTGTTTAAATATTTCACCTATAGTAGTTAAGTTATCATTGTTTTCACGTTTTACAATACTTCTACCTGGTGTTGGCGGAATAGCTAAGCTAATAGCTTCAATACCTCTAATTGTTCTTGTTCCTGTGGCGTATAAGTTTGTGAAAAATACTGATTTCTTAGCAAGAGAATCTAATGTTGGTGTCCAATTTTTAGTACTTGTAAAACTCTGCATAAAACGAGCGTTTATACTTTCAAGACCTATGAAAATTACATTAGGTTTTAATTCTGTACTATCATTTTTTGTATATCTATATATACTTTTATCTATTAATAAACTATCGTTAGTTGCTTTTATGTTCTCTGATAATAGTTTGTAGGTTTTTTCTTCGGATATTGTAGCGTAAAATTCATTATAATTTAATTCGTTACTCTTGTAGGCAGCAAAGAATGAATACATACCAGACTTGGTAAGTTCATTTTCATTTATACTCGTAAAAATCTCGGCGTTATTATTTGTAATGTAGTTATGACAAAAAGCTAAACTAATTACTATAATGAAAGTAGGTATAAGCTTAAATTTAAAAGTATCTGAGTTGTTAAAGGTGTTTTTATATGCGTTTTTCTTTGAGGCATAACGAATACTAATAATCAATACTAAAATAATGATTCCAACAATTAATGGGATAGGAAAAGATTGATGAATGTTTTCAATAACCTCATAAGTATACAAAAGGTAATCAACGGCAATGAAATTATAGCGCCTTTGGTATTCGTCCCAAAAAGGAATTTCTGCTAAAAAAGAAAAAATATAAACAAATAAGAAAAGTCCGTAAGAGAATTTAGTTATTATTTTGTCGAATAAACTTCCGTGAAATTTTGAAGGGAAAAGGAGTAAGTATATTGCATAAATACTAATCAAGTAAAGTAGATTGTTGATATCAAAAAATAAACCAACAATAAATATTTTTATTAATTTTATTATAGAAAAATCAATGTGTTTAAAAGCTAAAATATATAAAACAAATCTTACTATAAACGCAAAAAATAAAATAGTAAAACTAAATGTTTTTAAAAGTTGAAATCTTTTTGGTAAAATAATATTTAGCATAGCAAATTTAATTCTAGATAGCAAAGAACGTTACTTTTTTTGAATAAAAAAAGACTACCCGTTAGAGTAGTCTTTTAAATATTTACAAGTGTTTGTAATTAGTCAGCTTTCTGCTCTAACAATTCGAAGAATTGGTTTAAACGAGGAAGAATTATAATTTTTGTTCTTCTGTTTTTTGCTTTATTTGCCGGAGTGTCGTTGGTTGTTAGTGGTACATAGCTACCTCTACCTGCTGCAATTAATCTGCTTGGTGCTACACTATATTTGTTTTGTAATTCACGAACAATTGATGTTGCACGTAAAACACTTAAGCCCCAGTTGTCTTTTATACTAGATCCTTTTGTAACAGGAGTGTTATCTGTGTGTCCTTCAATCATTACATCCATCTCTGGCTGACCGTTAACAACAGTAGCTACTTTTTCTAAAACTTTAGAAGCTTTGTCTGAAATAGTATAGCTTCCGCTTTTGAATAATAATTTATCAGAAATAGAGATAAAAACAACTGTTTTTTCAACATTAACTTGAATGTCTTCATCTTCAATTCCTTGTTGTAACTCTTTCTTTAAGTGAAAGGCAACAACTAAGTTTAATGAATCCTTTTTAGAAGCAGCAGCTCTAATTTTGTTAATATACTTGTCTTTTTTACTTAACTGAGTTAAAGTTTCTTTAATATTATCATTAGCTCCTTTAGTTAAAACGGTTAAGTTTTCTACTTGCTGAAGTGTGTTTTGCTTATCTGCTTTTAAATCACCAACAGATGATTTTAATGTAGAAACTTTGTCTTCACAACTTTCTTTTTCTACTAAACACTTTGTTAAATTAGCTTTTACAGCTAGCAATTCTTCTTTAGTTTGTTCGTGCTTTGCTTTTATAGCCTCTAGTTCTTTGGTTGAAGCGCAAGATGTTATTAAAAATGCGGTTGTAAGAAATAAAAATATTTTTTTCATTTTTTATCGTTTTTTAAATAGATTACTAATTTGTAATGTTAAAGCAAATTTATAAAAATGAAGGCAGAAAAAACGGAATTAACAATCTTTTATGATGTTAGAATAATTTATTTTTGCCATCAAAATTAAAAAGATGATTAAAAAAATATTTTATGTACTTGTTGTAATTGTCGTTTTTATTGCAGCTTGTAAGCAGGAGAAAAAGTTAGAAGAAGTTAAGTTAGAAGGGTTTGTTTTTGGTACGACTTATCACATTACATATTTAGATGCTGTTGATCATCAAAAATCAATAGATAGTTTATTTTATTTGGTAAATAAATCACTGTCAACCTATATGCCTACTTCTGATATTTCTAAAATCAATAAAGGAGATTCTACAGTTGTAATAGATGATTTGTTTTTGGAAGTTTTTCAAAAATCGAAAAGAATATATAAAGAAACCAATGGGTATTTCGACCCAACAGTTTGTAGTTTGGTAAATGCTTGGGGTTTTGGTTATAAAAGAGAGAAAAGAGATTTAGATAGTATACAGGTAAGAGAGTTAATGAATCAAGTAGGTTTAGATAAGGTAACTTTAAAAGGAAGGAATATTCAAAAGAAATTTCCGGAAGCGTGTTTAGATTTTAATTCGATAGCGAAAGGATACGGAATAGATGTTGTTGGGCGATTTTTAGAGAGTAAAAATGTTGAGAATTATCTTGTAGAAATAGGCGGTGAAATTCGTGCACGTGGAAAGAATAGTAGAAATAAAAATTGGAAAGTAGCAATAGATGATCCTAATGATGATGGTACAAGAAGTGTATCTCGATTTATTGAGTTAAGTAATCAGTCGATGGCGAGTTCTGGTAATTATCGTAAATTTAGAGTTGGAGCTAACGGACAAAAATATGTACATACCATAAATCCGAAAACAGGTTTTGCTACCGAAAGTAATTTGTTAAGTGCTACTGTTTACGGAACTGTAGATTGTGCAGATGTAGATGCCTATGCTACAGCTTTTATGGCAATGGGATTAGATAAAACAAAGCAGTTTTTGGTGAAACATCCAAAGATAAAAGTAATTTTATTATACGTAAATGAAAAAGGAGGTATAGAGGAATTTAATAATATATAGTTTGTTACAAATTAAAAAGAAAGTACTATTAATAGTAGTAATGTTGCTAGGAGTTTTTTGTGTTGCTCAAAATAATAATATAAAATTGCCAAAAGGAATTGAGGTAATAAAGTTTAGTAGTGATAGAGTTACTGCTATATTTGATGTGTATCTTCAGGAAGATGGAATTGTTCATGTTAAAGATTCTTTAGTTACTTATAATGAACTAGGTAATTTAGCCTTTAAGTTTAATATAGAACACCCTATTAATGAGTTTAATACTTTTTCTTCTTTATATATTGATGTAAAAACTCCTTATAAATATGTAGATGTAGTAATACAACAACTTCGCCAAGCTCGCATAAGATATTTTTACAGAACAGGAGATGTACATAATGTGACTCAAGGAATGTGGTTTTATCTGCATAGGCCAACTTTTTTTCATAGAAGTTTTGTAAATGGAGATGTTAATAATTTAAAATTAATTGCATACGAGTATGCGGGTTATGAAAAAAAAGATTTAATTCAAAGTTATTTGGATAATTTATATGCAAGAAAATTTAAAATAGCCGATGATGTTTTGAGTAAAATGAAGTACACTAAAATTAAGTTTTTAGAAAATGGCTTTATGCTTATTAATGGCGTAAAAATAATATCTGCTAATGTTGAAAAAATATATAATGAATTAAAAAACAATGATATATGTTTTATTGAGTATCAGCCAGATTTGCTATATGGAGACTATTTTAAATGTCTAAGGAGTATTAGAAAAGTTCTTTATGAGAAAAAAAATAAGCAAAGTAAAAACATTTTTTTAATGCCTATCACAGGAGAGCTCAATGAGGTTTTAATAAAAGAAAATATTAAGTTGTAAGTGCTACTTAAAACACACAGGCAAAATTTCGCCTTTCATTAATGCAAATCGCTCTAGTTTTTCTGGAGCGATTTTTTTTGTGAAGTCAACTTCATCAACTTTAAAACCTATAGTGCGAAGCTTGTTAAAATAATCGCGACCATACACACGAACATGATCGTATTGACCGAATATTCTTGCACGTTCTTTACGATCGGTAATAGTATCGTCTTCAAAAGTTTTTTCTCTTGATAAATCTTGCGGAATCTGAAAAATTCCGAATCCGCCGTTATTTAATACACGATATAATTCTTGCATTGCTTTCGTGTCATCCGTAATATGTTCTAAAACATGATTGCAAAACACCACATCAAATTCATTGTCTTTAAAAGGTAAATCGCAAATATCAGCCTTTACATCAGCAATTGGCGATTCTAAATCAGAAGTAATATAGTCTAAGTTTTTTTGCTTTCTAAAAATGTCTAAAAAACATTGTTCAGGCGCAATATGTAATACTTTTAATTTTTTATCCGAAGAAAAAAAATCAGTTTCATTTTGTAAATACAGCCATAATAAACGATGCCTTTCTAAAGATAGTGTAGAAGGAGAAAGTGCATTTTCTCGCTGAACGCCATAACCATAGGGTAAAAGTTTACGAAAAGATTTCCCATCAATAGGGTCGGTAAATTTATCGCCTTTTAACCACCAAGCAATCGCAGGGCGAACCCAATAACTTGCTTTAATTAATAAAGGTCGTGGAATGGTGTTTAATATGGATTTAAAAAAAGACACAGATTTCTCGAATTTTCACTAATTATTTAAAATTACTCTTTTGTACCGAAGACTATTTTCTCCGAAATTTATAAGTAAACCAAGGTTTAGCTTTGATGTTGCTAAATAGTTTAATGTTTGTTTTATATGACCAGAATCTAACTCTTTAATGGCTTTAATTTCAAGTATTATTTTGTTGTCAATTAAAAATCAGCAAAGTAATAATGAGGAATAATTTTGCCTTTATAATTAATGTTGAATTTAACTTCTCTTTGATATGGTATATTTTGAGATTGAAACTCTATTTCTAAAGCATCTCCATATACAATTTCATTAAACCTTTGCCTAGGAACTTGTGAACTTCCATACAGACTCCAATAATTTTATAGGCTTCTTCCTTGTATAAAAGATCTTTGTTCATGATGATTCTAATTTGTGCTAATTAGAGTAATTCGCATCTAAACTCATCCTCTTCATTACTTTCAATGCCTAAAGCATCGTAAATATATTTAAAGGTTGATAATAGTTCTGGTTTACCGTTAACGATAGCAATATCATGCTCGAAATGCGCAGATGGTTTACCGTCTAAAGTAGTAATTGTCCAGCCATCATCGTGTTGTAATATTTTATGCGTTCCTAGGTTTGTCATTGGTTCGATGGCAACAACCATCCCTTCAATAAACTTTTTACCACGACCTCTACGACCGTAATTTGGCATTTCAGGATCTTCGTGCATTACACGTCCTAAACCATGACCAACCAATTCACGAACAACTCCGTAACCATGTTTTTCTGTAAAATTCTGAATCGCAAAACCAACATCACCAACGCGATTACCTACTTTAAGTTCACGAATACCAACGTATAAACTTTCTTTTGTAACGTCTAATAATTTTTGAGTTTCAGCAGCAATTTCACCTACGGCAAATGTGTACGCGTGATCTCCGTAAAAACCGTTTTTAATAGCGCCGCAATCAATTGAGATAATATCTCCTTCTTTAAGTGGTTCTTTGTTTGGCATTCCGTGTACAATTTGTGAGTTCGGACTCATACAAAGTGTGTTCGGAAAATCATACAATCCTAAAAAACCAGGAATAGCTCCTTGCTCACGAATAAAATCTTCAGCAAGTTTATCAAGGTATAAAGTAGAAACGCCAGGTTTTACTTCTTTGGCAAGCATTCCTAATGTTTTTGATACTACTAAAGCACTTTCGCGCATTAATTCTATTTCTTCTCTAGTTTTGGCTATGATCATCTTAAAAAATATTGAGGCGCAAATTTACGGTTATTTTTGATATGGATGTGTATATGGCTTACCAGAAACTATTTTTAAAATATCTTCTTCAATCGAGCTGCCATCTATAGGATGTTCTACGAAACGACCAATTTCTTTTCCGTCTTTATAAAAGATAAAAGTAGGTACTCTAAGTACATTAAATCCTTCTTCTAATCCGTTTGCCTTTTTTGTGCGATCAACAGTTATTAATTCTAAATTTTTGTAATTAAATTCTGATTGATCTAATAATTTATAAAAATTAGGAATTTCTCTTTGACTATCGCCACACCAAGTTCCCATAAACCCTTTAATGGTAATGTCTTTTAAGTAAGGTTTTAATTGAGTTATAGTGTTTTTATCTGTTTCGTAATAACCATAAAAGTCATTAAACCATTCAGATCCGTAGGGCTCTTGCTGAAAATCCTTTTTTGTAGCAACTCCAACTAAATTACCATCTTTGTCTTTCATGGCAGGGTTTTTAGGCACAGAAGCGCATGAAATAATAAATAAAGTAATTAATGTGTATGTAATTTTTTTCATCATTGATATTTTAAATAAGTGAATTTTGTGTCATTTCTTTAGGCTGACTCACGTTCATTAGTCGTAAAATAGTTGGTGCAATATCACCTAATACACCATTTTTTATTGATTTTATTTCTTTGTCGATTAAAATCATGGGAACCGGATTTGTAGTGTGCGCTGTATGTGGCGTTCCGTCTGGATTCATCATCGTTTCGCAATTACCATGATCGGCAATTAAAATAGTTGTGTATTCATTTTCTAAGGCTGTTGTAATTACATCTTTTACACAATTATCTACGGCTTCACACGCTTTTACAGCGGCTTCAAAAACACCAGTATGACCAACCATATCACCATTGGCAAAATTTAAACAAACAAAATCGACAGCTCCTTTTTGTAATTCTGGTACAATGGCATCGCGAATTTCATAGGCGCTCATTTCTGGTTGTAAATCGTATGTAGCAACTTTTGGCGATGGACATAATAAGCGTTTTTCGCCTTTAAATTCTTCTTCTCTTCCGCCAGAAAAGAAAAATGTTACGTGTGGGTATTTCTCCGTTTCAGCAATTCTTATTTGACTTTTTCCTGCGGATGCTAAAACTTCTCCTAAAGTGTTTTCAATATTATTACTATTGTAAATTACTTTGATGTTTTTAAAAGCTTCTGAGTAATTTGTCATGGTAACAAAGTACAAAGGCAGTTTTTTCATTTGAAATTCTGGAAAATCTTGTTGATTTAAAGCTTCTGTCAACTCACGACCTCTGTCGGTCCTGAAATTGAAGAAAATAACTACATCATCTCCTTTTATAGTCGTTTTCGGTTGCTTGTTTTCATCAACCATTATGATAGGTTTGATAAATTCATCAGTAATTTTTTCATCATAACTTTGTTGAATGCTTTCTACAGCATCCGAAGAAAAACTTCCTTTGCCATTTACCAAAGCATCGTACGCTAGTTGAACTCTTTCCCAACGATTGTCGCGATCCATAGCATAATAACGACCAGTAACAGAAGCGAGTTCTCCGGTAGTTTTTTGCATGTATTCTTGAATATCATTGATAAAGAATTTTCCAGACTTCGGATCACAATCTCGTCCATCAGTAAAAGCATGAAGAAATACGTTTTCTAATTCATGTTCACTTGCTGCTGTTAGCAACCCTTTTAAATGATTAATGTGTGAATGAATTCCGCCATTAGAAACCAAGCCTAAAAAGTGTACGTTTTTACGGTGCTTTTTAGCGTAAGCAAAAGCATTTAGTAATTCAGTTTCTTGTGCTAACGTATTTTCTTTAACAGCTTTGTTAATCTTAGCTAGGTTTTGATATACAATTCTACCTGCCCCTAAATTCATGTGACCAACTTCCGAATTTCCCATTTGTCCTTCGGGTAAACCTACATGTTCTCCATCTGTGCGTAATTCGGCATGCGGAAATTGCTCGTATAATGAATTTATAAAAGGTGTTTTAGCATTGTATATAGCAGATACTTTTGGATCTTGAGTAATACCCCAGCCATCTAGTATCATTAAAATTACTTTCTTGTTCATATTACAAATTTACTTTTTTTGATTACAATACACATAATGATTGTTTGTTAAAAGTAAAATTCATTTGAGTTAAGATATTTTTTAAAAGAGATAACCTAAAGTATAAACCTAACGTAGTTTTGCAGTGTAATTAAAAACAAAGAACATGAAGAAAGTAATTTTATTAGTACTAGCGATAACGAGTTTTTCAATAGCAAACGCACAAGTAGGAGAAGGAACAAATTGGTTAAAAATAGGTGTCCACGGTGGTGTACCAGTAGGGGATGTATCAGACGTTTCTAATTTTGCATTAGGATTTGATTTAAAATACCAATTTTTAAATGCTGAAAGTTTTGCAGTAGGTATTTCTACAGGGTATACAAACTATTTTGGTGAAACAGAAGGTTTAATTGAGTATTCGGATTTCGGAATTATTCCATTAGCGGGTTTATTTAGGTATTACCCAACTGAAAACTTCTTTTTAGGAGCAGATTTAGGATATGGTTTTTTAACAGAGGGAGATGAAACAGGTGGGTTTTATTATAGGCCAGAGGTAGGATACCATAATGATTCTTGGAATATCTTTGCATATTATCAAGGGTTATCGGTTGATAATTTTTCACCAGCATCTGTAGGTGTAGGTGTTAATTATAACATTATTCAGGGTAAATAATAAAAGCAATGCTTTTTAAATATAAAAAAAACTGAATCCATTAATTTGGATTCAGTTTTTTATTGTTTACAATAAAAAGTAACTAAATAAAAGAATTACAGCTAATAATAAAAGTCCTTTTTTAATTATATTGATTAGGTTTTCTTTTTTTAACTGAGTTCTTATTTCTTGCAATTCTTTTTTAGTTGCGGTATTATTAAAATGTAATTGGTCGTTATTTTCTTTTTGAAAACGCTCTAGTTTTTCAAAAGTATTTTTTCTGTTTCTCTTATTGTTTTTTATACTAGTAATCATACTAGAAACTGCGCCTCCAAAACTCATAGCTATTAATTTAGGGTTATACTTATAGGTAGCTTTTTTATTATAAATGTTACAGATATTACTGTTTAATTCGTTATTGTGAGATGCGAAGCAATCTGTAAATAGTAATTAAATAAGCTTAAGATTACTTCACTTTGTTCGTAATGACGTTTGTCTTTATTTACGGTACTTACGAATTGCTTCTTTAATTTTTTCGACTCTGTTTTCAGGGTCTGGGTGTGTGCTTTGAAACTCAGGAGTTCTATTTGGGCCTGCAGCTTGTTTTAAAATTTCCATTACACCAATTAAGCTTTCAGGGTTATAGCCAGCATCTATCATTAATTTCACACCTAAATCATCACTTTCAAGTTCATCCTCTCTACCATATTTCATGTTAACAACATTTGCTATGGCAGCGATTCCTTCGGTAGTGCTAGGATCAAAACCAACAGAAGCACCAGAAAGTAATCCTTGCGTTAAATCTTGTTTTGCCATACGAGCAGCCGAATGACGACCAATAACATGGCCAATTTCATGCCCTAAAACACCAGCTAATTGATCTTCGTTTTTTAATTTAGAAAACAAAGCAAAAGTGATAAATACTTGTCCGCCAGGTAAAGCAAAGGCGTTAATAGTTTTTTCATCCTTTAATAAGTGAAAATCAAAAGGATATTCAGTTTTACTTGCAATACTATTCCTTAATAATTTCTTGCCAATATTATCTACTAAATCCTGATATTTTTTACTAGGATACAAACCACCATGTTGTTGTGCCATTTGTGGAGCACTACTTAAACCAATAGCAATTTCTTGTTTTTTAGAAATAGAAATATGTTGTGTTTTGCCTGTATAAGCATTTGTTTCTGAGCTAGAACAATATTTTAGTAAAGCGAATAGAGCAATAGCAGCACCAATTAAAAGCCTAATTTTTAAACTTCCGCGATTTCTCATAGTTTTTAAATTTGTGATAAAAGTAAAAATACAAAATATATAATTTAACGGATTACGATTTTTTGTGAACTATAAAAAACTTAAATTTACCAAGCAAAATAAACAACAATATGGAATCTCATTTTGAGTTAAATGAAGTAACAAAAAAGTTACCGAAACACTTACATAAATTTGTAGTTAAACAACCGTATCACGAATATACCGCTCAAAATCAGGCGGTTTGGCGATATGTTATGCGTATGAATGTTGATTATTTGGGTAAAGTTGCGCATGCTTCTTATTTAGATGGGTTGGATAAAACGGGTATATCTATAGAAAATATTCCTCATATGGCGGGCATGAATCGTATTTTAAAAGATATTGGCTGGGCTGCGGTTTCGGTTGATGGTTTTATTCCGCCAAATGCATTTATGGAGTTTCAGGCTTATAATGTTTTAGTGATTGCTTCTGATATGCGAACCATAAATCATATAGAATATACACCAGCACCAGATATTATTCATGAAGCAGCGGGGCATGCACCAATTATAGCAAACCCGGAGTATTCAGAATATTTACGTCGTTTTGGAGAGATAGGATCTAAGGCAATTTCATCATCAAAAGATTATGAAATGTATGAAGCGATTAGATTGTTATCTATTTTAAAAGAGAATCCGAATTCGACTGAAAAAGAAATAAACGATGCTCAAGAGAAAGTAGAATGGCTGCAAGATAATATGGGTGAACTATCTGAAATGGCACAAATAAGAAATTTACATTGGTGGACAGTTGAGTATGGTTTAATTGGTAAACTTGATGATCCGAAAATATACGGAGCCGGTTTGTTATCCTCTATAGGCGAAAGTATGTGGTGTATGAAGAGTGAGGTTAAAAAGGTGCCTTATTCTATAGAAGCTGCAAATGTAAGTTTTGATATTACAAAACCACAGCCACAGTTGTTTGTTACTCCAGATTTTGCTTATTTAAGTATGGTCTTAAATGAGTTTGCTAACACTATGGCATTGCGAACAGGCGGAATAAAAGGGGTTGAGAAATTAATAGATTCAAAAAATTTAGGAACAATTGAATTGAGTACGGGTATTCAGGTTTCGGGTATTTTTACGAATGTTATTGAAGATAGTAAAGGTAATGTAGCATACCTGCAAACAACAGGGCCAACAGCTTTAGCGAATAGAGATAAAGAATTAATTGGTCACGGAGTTATATATCATGCTGAAGGTTTTGGTAGTCCGGTGGGTAAATTAAAAGGGATTAATTTGCCTATTGAAGATATGAGTCCGCGTGATTTAAAGGCATACGGAATTTATGAAGGAGAAGCAATAACATTAGAATTTGAAAGTGGTGTTATAGTAAAAGGAAAAATAATTACTGGAACTCGTGATTTAAGAGGTAAAATTTTAATAATATCTTTTAAAGATTGTACGGTAACTTATAAAGATCAAGTATTATTTCAGCCTGAATGGGGAGTTTATGATATGGCCATTGGTAAGGAGTTAGTTTCGGCTTATTCTGGGCCAGCCGATGTAAGTTCTTTTGGTGATATGGGTAAGGTTTCTGAAACAAAAACAACTAAAATCGAATACACAGCTTCTCAAAAAGAATTATATAAGTTATATGATGAGGTTAAAGAAATGAGAAACAACGATGTTGTTTTAGAAAGCGATATTTTAACAATTTTTACGAAGTTGCAAAATGATTTTAAAGATGATTGGTTATTGTCTTTAGAGTTGTATGAATTAGCATTAAGTAACGATTTTAAAGTTAGAGTAGCATTGAAAAGTCATTTAGTAGCATTGAAAAGTAACAAGAGTTACAGTACTTTAATTGAAAACGGATTACATTTGCTGTCTTAATAATAACAAAGCGAATGGGATTATTTAATTTATTTAGAAAGAAAAACATGACTAACGAAATACAAGAATATTTAGATAAAGATGCGGTGATTTTAGATGTACGTACTTTGGCTGAATGGAACGAAGGACATTCTGATGTAGCAAAACATATTGTTTTAACAGTAGTACCGTTAAATGTAGAGGAAATAAGATCTTGGAATAAACCAGTAATTGCCGTTTGTAAGAGTGGTGGAAGAAGTGGGCAAGCAATGCAGTTTTTAGCAAGTCACGGGATAGATGTGATTAATGGTGGACCTTGGCAAAATGTAGATCAGTATTTAGTTAAGTAGGATTAAATATTAAAATTTCATAAAAGGAAATGCTTTAACAAGTGTTTCCTTTTTTTGTTGAAGATTATTTAAAAATTTTAAATGTGCCTCAGAAGTTGGGTTAAAAGAACGATGTGTTATACCTTTCTGAACGGTTTCTACTTTTTTCATTGCTTCTTTGGTTTGTTCAGAAAACCAAGCTTCAGTAAATCTTTCCCAAATATAATCAATTGCAATTTTACTAGGATGAATCATGTCTTCAGTATAAAAGCGATAATCACGAAGCTCATCCATCAATATTTCATAAGAAGGAAAATAATTAATTCTGTCGCTTTGAACAGAGTCAATAAGCTGATGAATTGCAGATAAAAGATGAGATTTACTTCGTTGGTTTTCTATAAATCCGTCTTTTAAGTGTCTAACAGGTGAAACCGTAAAAGTAATCGTAATATTCTTGTTTATAGATGTGATTAGTTTAGTAATAGCATCGATACTTTCAGTTATTTCATCAACAGTTAAGATTTCTTTTAAAAATTTTTTCTGCGGAATTTTATGACAATTCGCAACGATAGTATCTGTTTCAATAAAACGATATACCCAAGAAGTTCCTAAGGTTATTATAATATGTGTAGCGTTTTTTAATTGCTGTAGTGTTAAGGTATTTACAGTATTTAAATTATGTATTAGCTCGTTTTTATCCGAAGAGCTTAAACTAGAATGCGCGTTGAAAGAATGCCACTGTTCATTGTTAAAAACAACATCATCTTTGGTGTATTCTTTTTCATTTATTGCATTTGCTATTAATACTTCAATAGCCTTTGGATGAAATAAAATTCCAAACGGATTCGTGATTGATTGAAATTTATAGTAATTTAATTTGTTTCCTATATTCTCTGAAAAACAAGAGCCTAGTAATAAAAGTTTAGAGTTGTAATCAATTTTATAAAAAGCTTGTTTTTTTAAATGTATTTTAGTTTGAAAAACCATAAGAAAGAGATGAAAATTACTCCAAAAATAAAGATAAAACCCTTATAAATAAAGATTAACTCTTATTTGTGTTTAAAAAAAACATATCTTTGTTTAATAAAATAAGGTATAAATTGAACAATATTAAAAAATCTTTTACAATTAAAGATCTTGAAAATATTTCAGGAGTAAAAGCACATACGATTCGTATTTGGGAAAAAAGGTATGATTTATTAACGCCTGAAAGAACGGATACCAATATAAGGTACTATTCTTCAGAGAATCTTCAGAAGCTATTAAATGTTGTTTTATTATATAATAACAATAATAAAATATCTAAAATTGCTCAAATGTCTAACGATACTATTATTGTTAAAGCAAGAGAGTTAGCTTTTAAGACGGCTGTAAATGATGAGGCAATTAACTCTTTTAAGTTATCTATGTTTCAGTTCGATAAGGTTTTATTTAATAATACCTATAATAAATTACTTAATAAAAAAACTTTTAGAGAAATTTTTAAAGATGTCTTTGTGCCTTTTTTAAGTCATATTGGTTTGTTATGGCAAACAGATACTTTATTGCCTGCTCACGAACATTTTATTTCTAACTTAATTTCGCAGAAAATTCAAATTAGTACAGAGCCTTTAGAGTATACTACGGTAAACTCTAATACTACATATGTGCTTTTTTTACCTGAAAACGAGATACATGAATTGGGTTTAATGTATTTAAATTATGAGTTGGTTTTAAGGGGTAATATGACTATTTATTTAGGACAAAGCTTACCGTTAAATAATTTAAACTACTTTTTTGAAAGTGATAATCAGGTATGTTTTATTACGGCATTAACGGTTAGGCCATATGAAGATAAAATAGTTGAATATTTTCGTGAAATTGAAAATGTTTTAATCGGAACAAATCATAAGTTAATAGCTGTTGGTGCTAAGACTGAAAAAATAAAAGACCTAAATTTTGATGCTGATATTTCTGTTTATTCTTCTGTAATTGAATTGTTAAAAAACCTTTAAAAAAATAATGTTTAATCTTTTTTACGTTTAATTAAACAAAAAAGTTGTAAATTTGAAGTAGTTACTTTTTTTGCTTCATGTTTTAATTGTTATATATTTAACAACGAAGCTAATAATCATTTAAACAATAAAATTGAAAAAAAAAATATCAATAATAGGTTCAGGTTTTTCTTCTTTAGCAGCAGCATGTTATTTAGCAAAAGAAGGTAATGAAGTTGTAGTTTTAGAAAAAAATACTACAGTAGGTGGTAGAGCAAGGCAGTTAAAAAAAGATGGTTTTACTTTTGATATCGGGCCAACTTGGTATTGGATGCCAGATGTATTTGAAAAATTTTTTGCAGATTTTGGTAAAAAACCTTCCGATTATTATGAGTTAGAGAAATTAGCTCCCGCTTATCAAGTATACTTTGATGCTTTAGATTCAATTACAATTCCTGGTAGTTTAGAAGAAATATACGAGGTCTTTGAAAAAGAAGAAAAAGGAAGTTCAAAACACTTAAAAAGCTTTTTAAAATCAGCGGAATATAATTACGATGTTTCTATAAACGATTTGGTTTATAAACCAGGAGTTTCTCCTTTAGAGCTAGTTACGCCAGTTACCATAGGTAAGATTAGTCAGTTTTTTTCAACTATAAGAACACAGGTAAGAAAGAAGATAAAAAGTAAAAAGTTAATTCAAATTTTAGAATTTCCGGTATTGTTTTTAGGTGCAAAACCTAGTAACACTCCAGCTTTTTATAATTTTATGAATTATGCAGATTTTGGTTTGGGTACTTGGCATCCCAAAGGAGGAATGTATAAAGTAATTGAAGCTATGATTACCTTAGCAGCAGATTTAGGTGTTAGTTTTAAAACAGACGCAAATGTAGAGGAGGTAACAGTAAACGATATAGGTGAAGCTACTGGGTTAGTGGTTAACGGAGAATTTATTCCTTCAGATATTGTTTTAAGTGGTGCAGATTATCATCATACAGAAACTTTATTACCAAAAAAGTACAGACAGTATTCAGAGAAATACTGGAATAAGAAGGTTTTTGCACCATCATCATTACTTTTTTATGTAGGTTTTGATAAAAAACTAGCAAATGTTTGTCATCACACGTTGTTTTTTGACACAGATTTTGATTTACACGCAAAAACGATTTACGATACACCTAGTTGGCCTAAAAAACCTTTATTCTATGCAAGCTTTCCTTCAATAACTGATGATTCTTTTGCGCCATCAAATAAAGAGGCAGCAACCTTTTTAATTCCGCTTGCCCCTGGCTTAGAAGATACTCCAGAAATAAGAGAAAAATATTTTAATATTATTCTTAAAAGATTAGAAAACTTAACCGGTCAATCGGTTAAAGAACATATATTATTTAAAGAAAGTTTTTGTGTAAATGATTTTGTAAAAGATTACAACTCGTATAAAGGTAATGCTTACGGATTAGCGAATATTTTAACACAAACAGCTTTTTTAAGACCAAAAATAAAAAGTAAAAAAGTTAAGAATTTATTCTTTACGGGTCAATTAACAGTGCCAGGACCAGGAGTTCCGCCGGCATTAATATCTGGTAAAATAGCATCAGATTTAATTTTAAAAAACCACTAAAATGAAACAATTATTTGATGATGTTTCTTACTCGTGCAGTAAGTTGGTAACTCAAAAATACAGTACATCTTTTTCGTTAGCAACTAAAATGCTGTCACCAAAAATTAGAGGAGCCATCTATAACATTTATGGTTTTGTTCGTTTTGCAGACGAAATTGTAGATTCTTTTCATGACTATAACAAAGAGGATTTGTTAGCGCGTTTTGAGAATGAATATTACACAGCTAAAAAGGAAGGTATCAGTTTAAATCCTATTTTAAACTCATTTGTTTATACAGTAAATACGTATGGTATTTCTGATGATATGGTACAAGCTTTTTTAAAAAGCATGAAAGCAGATTTGTTTAAAACCGAATACAAAACCCAAGAAGAATATGATGCTTATATATACGGATCTGCAGATGTTGTTGGATTAATGTGTTTAAAGGTTTTTGTTAACGGAAATAATAAAAAATACGATGAGCTTAAAGCAGCAGCAATGCGTTTAGGTTCAGCATTTCAAAAGGTAAATTTTTTGCGTGATTTAAAAGATGATTTTGAGCTGTTAAATCGTTCGTATTTTCCGAATGTAAACCTTAAGAAATTAGATGAAGCATCAAAAGAGATAATTATTAAGGATATTGAAGCTGATTTTGAATATGCGCTTACGAACGGTATTTTAAAGCTACCTGTTGATGCTAAATTCGGTGTTTATATGGCTTACAGGTATTATAAAAAATTATTAAATAAATTAAAAGCTACACCGTCAGCTGAAATTATGGATACTAGAATTAGAATTTCTAATCCGATGAAAATAAATTTGTTAGCAAGAAGCTACGTTAAGTATAAATTAAAAATGATATAATGTTATTTACAATTATAACTATTTTAACCTTTGTAACTATGGAAGGGGTTACATGGTGTACTCATAAATATATAATGCACGGTTTTGGTTGGTTTTTACATGAAGATCACCATCAGCCAGGTTACCCTCATGTATTTGAAAAAAATGATGCTTTTTTTGTTGTTTTTGCAATACCAAGCATCTTATTATTTTACTTCGGAATTAGACCAGAGTTAAATTTTTTGTTTTTTATCGGTTTAGGTATTTTATGCTATGGACTTGCTTACTTTTTAATACACGATGTTTTAATACATAGACGCTTTAATTGGTTTAAAAACACCAATAATCAGTATTTAAAAGGCTTAAGAAAGGCTCATAAAATTCACCATAAACATTTAGGTAAACCAGATGGAGAATGTTTTGGAATGCTGTTTGTGCCCTTTAAATATTTTAAGAAAAGACAATGAGTCAATACCTATACCTCATATTAACATTAGGAAGTTTAAGTATTCCATTACTGTATAGTATAATTGAAAAAAAATTTCATTTTATTCAATACTTTAAGGAAGCTTTTATAAGTATTTTATTAGTTGCTATTCCTTTTTTAATTTGGGATGGGTTTTTTACAAAATATGGAGTTTGGGGATTTAATTCAGACTATCATTTATCAATAGAGATTTTTAAAATGCCTATTGAAGAATGGCTGTTTTTCTTTTGTATTCCTTACGCTTGCTTGTTTACGCATGAAGTTTTAAAATACTTAGCCCCTAAATTTAAACTATCCAAAGGAGTGGTAATAATTATCAGTTTTTTATTGATTCTTATCACAGCAATTTTATTGATTTTTAATTTTGGGAAGCTATATACAACGATAAATTTTATACTTTTTTTAGTATTGATATTATACGGACTAAAATATCACCTAACAACATTACAAGAGTATTTTCCTAGTTTTTTAGTCATTCTAATTCCGTTTTTAGTCGTAAACGGTATACTAACAGGAAGTTTTATAGATGAACCAGTTGTTTGGTATAATAATAATGAAAATTTAGGATTTAGATTGTTTACAATTCCGTTTGAAGACGTTTTTTATGCGTTTACTATGTTGTTTTCAGCACAATTGATATTCAATTATTTAAAAATCAAAAAGTTTGAAAAAAAATAAATACATACGGTTTTTACTATTCTTAGTAGTTAATTTTTTAGCACTGGGTATAGGAACCTTGTTAATGGAAGATGGCCCTCAAAAAGAGTGGTACCTTTCTTTAAATAAAGCACCATGGACACCACCTGGTTGGGTTTTTGGAGCAGCTTGGACAACAATAATGTTATTGTTTTCATTTTATATGACCAAATTAAGTTTCGAGTATAATTTTTTAGATAAAAAATTACTTTCGCTATTTATAGCTCAGTGGATTTTAAATGTAAGCTGGAATTATTTTTTTTTCAATCAACATTTAACAGTTGTCGGATTATTCTCTATTACTTTATTATGGTTGTTAATTGGTTATTTCACCTTCGATCATTTAAAGAAAATAAGAGTTTATACATTACTAATACTTCCGTATTTAATATGGATGACGATTGCAACAAGTTTAAACGCATACATCGTATTTTATAATTAAAATTATGGCAAAAAAAAAGAATATTACCCAAGAGAAAATAGTAGAATGGTATATGAATTCGGTTTTAATTTCTGGTAAGCCAACTTCGGTATACTCATTTGCGCATGAAAATAATTTTGAAGAATCAGATTTCTATAAGTATTATGCAACTTTTGAAAGTTTAGAAAAATCAATTTTTGCAATTTTTGCAAAAGAAACAATCCATTTGTTGCATAAAACAGAAGCTTATAAAGACTATTCATCGAAAGATAAATTACTAAGTTTTTATTTTACTTTTTTCGAATTGTTAACAGCAAACAGGTCTTATGTTTTAATGCAATTAAAAGGCATAAAATCAGATTTTTCGAAGTTATCAGTTCTAAAAAAATTACATACTGAATTTATACATTTTGTAAACGGAATTAGTTTAGAAAAAATTGATTTTAAAAATGATAAAATCAATAAAATTCAAGACAAAACAATTTCAGAAAGTTATTGGTTACAATTATTAATGGTAATGAAATTTTGGATAGATGACGAGTCATCAAATTTTGAAAAAACAGATGTGTTTATAGAAAAATCTATCAAAGCCAGTTTTGATATTCAGCAAATCGCACCGGTAAAAAGTGTAATTGATTTAGCGAAGTTTTTGTGGAAAGAAAAAGGTACATCATTATGAAAACATTAAATAAAATACCTACATCAAAAATAGAAAGAGCAACCAAACTTGTAACTACAGGGCTTAAGGTTGGTGTAAATTATGCTAAATATTATGGTAATAAAATAACAAAAACAGAAGAGCAAGCAAGAGAGCAGTTAAATGAAGACAATGCTACAGATATTTACGACGGGTTAAAGGAGTTAAAAGGATCGGCATTAAAAGTTGCGCAAATGCTAAGTATGGAAAAGAGTTTGTTGCCAAATGCTTATGTAGAAAAATTTTCGTTATCGCAATTTTCAGTTCCACCACTTTCGGGACCTTTAGTTGTTAAAACATTTTTAAAGTATTTTAAAAAAACACCAGATCAGGTTTTTGATACATTTACGGTAGAGTCTGTAAATGCTGCAAGTATTGGTCAAGTTCATAAAGCTACTGTTAATGATAAAACGTTGGCGGTTAAAATTCAATATCCAGGTGTAGCAAACAGTATTTCTACAGATTTAGCAATGGTTAAGCCTATTGCAATGAAAATGTTTAACATAAAAGGAGAAGGTTCTGATGAATATTTTAAAGAAGTTGAAAGTAAATTATTAGAAGAAACTAATTATATTTTAGAACTTAAACAAAGTAATGAAATTGCAAGTGCTTGCAGTAAAATATCGAATTTAAAATTTCCTAAATATTACCAAGAATATTCTTCTGATAGAATTCTAACAATGGATTGGATGCAAGGTGTTCATTTATCTGAGTATACTAAGAAGCAATTAAATCAAGAGACTTCAAATAAATTAGGGCAAGCATTATGGGATTTTTATATGTATCAATTACACGTATTAAAGAAAGTACATGCAGATCCGCATCCTGGGAATTTCTTAGTTTCACCAGACAATGATTTAATAGTTATTGATTTTGGTTGTATGAAAGAGGTTCCTGATGATTTTTATGTGCCTTATTTTGAGTTAGCAGTGAGAGAAAATATTGATAATCCAGCTTTTTTTGAAAGTAAATTATATCAATTAGAAATTCTAAAAAAAGAAGATAATCAAGAAGAAATTACTTTTTTTAAAGAATTGTTCTACGAAATGCTATCATTATTTACACAACCATTTCAACAAGAAGAATTTGATTTTTCAGATGAAAATTTCTTCGGTAAAATAGCAGAATTAGGTCAGAAATATTCTAAAAGCACAGAGCTTAAAAAGATGAATGGAAATAGAGGTTCAAAGCACTTTATTTATATTAACAGAACATTCTTTGGGCTGTATAATTTAATGCACGACTTAAAAGCAACGAATATTAAAATTAATAATTATAAAAATTTATAATGCATTTATCTAGAGCGGCAATAGATGAGATGGATCATCTGTATAAAATAAATTTAATGAATAGCATTTCTGGTTATAAATCGGCTAATTTAATAGCTACAAAATCAGAAGATGGAATAGCAAATGTTGCTGTTTTTAGCTCCGTTGTTCATTATGGCTCTAGTCCTGCAATATTAGGTTTTGTTCTGCGTCCAACAACAGTTGCAAGAAACACCTATGATAATATAAAAAAAACAGGATTTTATACGATAAATTCAATTAATGAAAACATCATAGAAGACGCACATCATACGTCTGCTAAATATGCCCCAGGAATATCAGAGTTTGATAAAACGGATTTAACCGAAGAATATAAAGATGGTTTTTACGCGCCTTTTATTGCTGAATCACCTTTAAAAATTGGCTTAAAGTTTTTAGAAGAATATCATATAAAAGCAAACGGAACAATTTTGGTTTTGGGCGAAGTAACCGATTTATATTTTAAAGACGAAATGCTTTCTGAAGACGGGTTTTTAAATTTATCTGAAGCAAAAATAGCAGCTATAAATGGTTTAGATACTTATGTAATATCGGGTAAACAGAAACGATTGTCATACCAAAGACCAAAATAAATGAAAATTCTAATTACAGGAACCACAGGTTATATTGCCAAACGATTGGTGTTAAAACTGCAAGAAGCAGGACATCAATTGGTTTGTTGTGTGCGTGATTTACAACGAATTCCTGATGAGATAGAACACAAAAAGAACATTGAATTTGTAAAGGTAGATTTTTTAGATACTAAAGAAATAGTATTGCCAAATGATATTGATGTGGCTTATTATTTAATACATTCAATGGCTACAGATGCTGTTAACTTTGAAGATTTAGAACAAAATTGCGCTAAAAACTTTAAAAGTTTAGTAGAGAAAACAAATTGTAAACAAGTAATTTATTTAAGTGGTATTGTAAACGATAGTTCGTTGTCTAAACATTTAGCATCCCGTTTTCAAGTAGAACAAAACTTACAATCAATAAAATATGCACTTACTACATTCAGAGCTGGTATTATTGTAGGTAGCGGAAGCGCTTCTTTTGAAATTATTAGAGATATTGTAGAGAAATTACCAGTAATGGTAACTCCTAAATGGTTAAATACAAAATCACAACCAATTGCTATTCGCGATGTTTTAACCTTCTTAGAAAGAGCTGTTGCGAATGATAAGTTATATAATAAATCTTTTGATATTTGTGGTACAGAGGTATTAACATACAAGCAAATGCTTTTACAATTTGCAGAGGTAAGAGGTTTTAAAAGGTATATTTTAACATTACCCTTATTATCACCAAAATTATCATCTTATTGGTTATATTTTGTTACTTCAACATCATTTAACCTAGCTCAGGCTTTGGTTGATAGTATGAAGGTAGAGGTTATAGCTAAGCCAAGTAATATCAATCAAATTTTAAATATTCAACCCATTCCCTACAAGGAATCTGTCGATTTAGCATTTCAGAGAATAGAACAAAATACAGTTATTTCAAGCTGGAAAGATGCTATTAGTAGTGGAGTTTTTCAAGATCAGTTATCTGATCATATTCAAATGCCTGAATACGGTTGTTTTAAAGATATTAGATCAATAAAAGTTACTGATGAAGAGTTTACATTAAATAAAATTTGGTCTATTGGTGGCAAAAATGGTTGGTATAGTTTTAATGGATTGTGGAAAATAAGAGGTTATGTTGATAAAATTTTTGGAGGTGTCGGTTTACGAAGAGGTAGAACCCATGACATCTATTTAGAGGCAGGAGATCCATTAGATTTTTGGCGTGTTTTATTAGCAGATAAAAAAGAAAAAAGATTATTACTGTTTGCTGAAATGAAGTTGCCAGGAGAAGCTTGGTTAGAGTTTAAAATAGTAAAAGGTAAATTATATCAAAAAGCTGTGTTTAGACCTAAAGGCGTATTAGGGCGTTTGTATTGGTATTCGGTTTTACCGTTTCATGCTTTTGTTTTTAAAGGGATGATAAATGCATTGGTTAAAAAAAATAAACTATAAACTAAAAAGAACATATGAAAACAATTTTAGTAGTAGGAGGAAGCAAAGGAATAGGAAAGGCTTTGATTGATGTTTTAAAAGAGACTCATAAAATTATCAATATA
Source organism: uncultured Tenacibaculum sp. (assembly GCA_964021635.1). Taxonomy (GTDB): domain Bacteria; phylum Bacteroidota; class Bacteroidia; order Flavobacteriales; family Flavobacteriaceae; genus Polaribacter. Next base: position 32,591 of record CAXHZZ010000006.1, on the reverse strand, counting down.
AGTAGAAACGAAGTTGAAACTCACAAAAACATTACACATTATTCTTTAGATGTTTTAAATGAGGAATTGCCAGATATAGATGATATTAACGGGTTAGTCTATTGCCCAGGGAGTATTAATTTAAAACCTATCGGACGTTTAAAGTTAGATGATTTTCGTGAAGATTTTGAGATTAATGTAGTTGCCGCGGTAAAAATTATTCAGAAATATATCAATCCGTTAAAAAACAACAACGGTAGTGTTGTGCTTTTTAGTACAGTAGCTGCAAAAATGGGAATGCCTTTTCATGCTAGTGTTGCTGCAAGTAAATCGGCAGTAGAAGGGGTTGTTAAGTCTTTAGCGGCAGAATTCGCTACAAAAATAAGGTTTAACTGCATTGCTCCAACAGTTACAGACACGACATTAGCAGCGAGATTGTTGAGAAACGATAAGCAACGAGATGGAATGAAACAGCGTCATCCGCTTCAAAAAATATTAGAACCCACCGAAGTTGCTAGCCTTGCAGCATATTTATTATCTGATGTGGCATCGTCAATTTCAGGGCAAGTTTTTCCTATTGATGCAGGAATTGTTTCTTTAAAATTATAATCATGAAAGTGTTGGTTAACGTCTTGTTAATTGCCTTTTGTATCACAGAAATTATGGTATTTGATTTTAGTAAAAAAGAAAATATAAATAATTGGACTATTACCAATGATAACGTTATGGGCGGATTATCTTCTTCTAAAATGATTATTAATGATCAGGGTGAAGGTGTTTTTTCAGGAACGGTATCTACCGATAATAATGGTGGTTTTGCGATGACGCGTTTACCTGTAGATATTGCATTGTTAGAAAATACGGCTAAACTTGTGATTAAATTAAAAGGAGATGGTAAAAAGTATCAGTTTAGAATTAAATCTAATAGAGATCAGCGATTTTGGTATATACAGTCTTTTCAAACATCAACAAAAAAAGAAGAAATAGCATTACCTTTAAATGCTTTTTATGCATCCTTTAGAGGAAATAAATTAGATATTGAAAATTTTTCGGCAAAAGAAATAAAAGAAATTGCGATTCTTATAGGAAATAAAAAAAACGAAGAATTTAAATTAAAGATAAACAATATAACACTTCAATAAATGAGAACATTAAAAATAACTTTACTTATGGCATTATTTAGCTTTTTAGGAAGCGCACAAACAGTAACACCTAAAGAATCTTTATACGATATTGAAATAGAAGGAATAGACGGTAAGAATATAGACTTGAATCAATACAAAGGGAAGAAAATATTATTTGTTAACGTGGCGTCTAAATGCGGATTTACAAATCAGTATGATGGTTTACAAGAACTGTATACTAAGCACGGCGATAAATTGGTGGTTATAGGTTTACCATGTAATCAATTTGGTAGTCAAGAACCAGGTGCAGAATCAGAAATTAAATCTTTTTGTACCTTAAACTTTGGTGTTGAATTTCCTATGACAGAAAAATTAGACGTAAAAGGAGATAATCAACATTCTTTATATAGTTGGTTAACAGATAAAGAAAAAAATGGTAAAATGAATTCTTCAGTAAAATGGAATTTTCAAAAATATTTAGTAGATGAAGAGGGCAGGTTAGTAGATGTTTTTTACTCTACAACAAAACCGATGAGTTCTAAAATTACGAAACTTTTATAAATGATGAATTTTAAAAAACATTCAGGAATTTATACGTTAGAAACGGAGCAAGAACTAAAAATGTCTTTAGATAAAGCTTGGGATTATTTTTCTTCACCAGAAAATCTAGCTAAAATAACGCCTCCTAAAATGGGTTTTAACATTACCTCTAAAGTTGATAAAAAGGCATATCAAGGTCAGATAATTACCTATAAAGTATCTCCGGTTCCGTTTATAAAAACAAATTGGGTAACCGAAATAACTCAGGTTAAAGAAAAAGCATTTTTTATAGATGAACAGCGATTTGGACCTTATGCTATGTGGCATCACGAGCACTGGTTTGAAGAATTAGAAAATGGAAATACTTTAATGAAAGATAAAATATCATATAAAATACCTTTAGGTTTTTTAGGTCACATAGCCCAAACCTTGTTTATAAAAAAACAGTTAAAAACTATATTTAATTATAGATTTACAATTTTAGAACATCTTTTTAATGGAAAATAAAATTGCTGTTTTCTGGTTTCGTAGAGATTTGCGTTTAGAAGATAACGCAGCATTACATAACGCATTAAAATCAGGAGGTAAAATACTTCCTGTTTTTATTTTTGATGAAGAAATAATTGATAATTTACCAAAAGACGATGCTAGAGTTTCTTTTATTTATCAAACGTTACATCAGTTAGACAGAGTATTAAAAAAAGAAAATTCATCATTATTAATTAAAAAAGGGAATCCTCTTAAAATTTGGGAAAGTTTAATAGCTGATTATAATATAACGGCAGTTTATACAAATAAAGATTACGAGCCGTATGCTATAAAAAGAGATCAGCAGGTTGAAGCTTTTTTAACGTCTAACAACGTTGATTTTTACAGTTATAAGGATCAAGTTATTTTTGAAAAAGATGAGGTTGTAAAGAACGACGGTTTGCCATATACGGTTTATACGCCATATAAAAATAAATGGTTACAAAAGTTTGATAAAGAAATTGACACCACAGAATTTGTTGTTGATTTTTCTAATCTTTATCATTTCATGTCAGATTTTCCAACCTTAAAATCGATAGGTTTTAAAGAGAGTTTGATAAAAGTAAAACCATATAACTTATCAGATTTAACAAATTATGATGAAGTAAGAGATTTTCCATCACAAGATAAAACATCGTATTTGTCGCCTTATTTTCGTTTCGGGTTGGTAAGTGTACGTAAGATGGTTCTTTTTGCTTTAAAAACAAATGCAACGTTTTTAAACGAATTAATATGGCGAGAGTTTTTTATGCAAGTGCTGTTTCATTTTCCTAAAGTTGTTACTAATAACTTTAAGCAAAAATATGATGCCATTCCATGGAGAAATAATGAAGAGGAATTTAAAAAATGGTGTAAAGGAGAAACTGGTTACCCAATGGTTGATGCAGGTATGCGACAATTAAATAAAACAGGTTACATGCATAATCGTGTGCGAATGGTTACTGCTGGTTTTTTGTGCAAACATTTATTAATAGATTGGCGTTGGGGAGAAGCTTATTTTGCTGAGAAATTATTAGATTATGAATTATCGGCTAATAACGGAAACTGGCAATGGGCTGCAGGAACCGGCTGTGATGCAGCACCGTATTTTAGAGTTTTTAATCCCGAATCTCAGTTAAAGAAGTTTGATAAAGATTTAGAGTATATTAGAAAGTGGATTGAAGATTTTGATGAATTAACATATCCAAAACCAATGGTTGAGCATAAATTAGCAAGAGAAAGAGCTATTTCAACTTATAAAAAAGCATTAAACTAAAAAAGGCTCAAAGAAATTAATCTTTGAGCCTTTTATGTACTAAGTTAATTTATTAAAATGTTTTAGAATAACTTCCGTTCTTAGGAGTTAAATCACCAGTAATGATTCTAATAAAATCAATAAGTGTCCAAATACCTAAACCACCAAGAGTTAAAATTTGAACAACACCTTGCCAAGTGTATCCTAAATAAAATCTGTGAACACCAATAATACCAACAACCCAACATAAAATAAGGGCAACGATTTGGCTTTTACCAGATGACATGGCCATGGCAGGAGCGTTACTTTTTTCAATTTTGTCTCCTTTAGCAATTTCAATGTTTTCTTTGTTTTTCTTTACAGGAAAAGAAGCTTCTACTGTAGATGTAAATAAAAAGAAAGAAAAGATAAAGCTTAAAATAGTAATAGATTTTTTCATAGTATGAATTTTTTTAGTTTTAAATTCGCACGAATTTAAAATAATTTTATGAAAAGTAAACTAATATTTTTTTTGTTTTTTAACTTTTTTGCTTCTATAGTTTTTTCTCAAAAAGCAGAGAAATTTGATTATGAATTTTTAGGGGTTTTAATGTTGAATAAAACACAGTTATATTCATATAAATTAGAATTTAATATAGATAAGGATAGTATAAGAGGATATTCTTATACTGATATTGAGGGTGATAACGAAACTAAGTCGTATGTTTTTGGAACCTTTGATGAAAATACAAATGAACTAGTGTTTGAAGAAAAAGATGTTTTATATACAAAGTCAGATGTTTTAACAGATGAATTCTGTTTTATTAAATCTAGAGGTAAATTGAAACTTAATAGTGAAAAAAAGATTTTTGACTCGGAGTTTGAAGGTGTTTACTCAGACGGAGAAGTTTGTGCATCAGGTAAAATTAAAATAGTAGGAACCAAGTTTGTTCAAAAAAAATTAAAGAAAATATATAAAAAAGTAAAGAAGAAAAAGAAGATTGATTCTATTGTTAAAGAAAAATTAAGGCCGGATAAAATTTTAACCAAATTCGGAAAAACAAACCTTAATGAAGACGAAACAATAACTATTTTTCTAAATAAAAATCAAGCAAAATTTGAAATTTGGGATTATGGTAAAGAAGATGGCGATATTGTAGATGTTTATATAAATGGCAAAAAAGTACTAGCCAACTTAAAGCTAAAGACAGAGAAAAAAAAGTTGCTAATTAACTTAAAAAAGGGGAGTAACACCATAGAGGTTAAGACTATTAATTCTGGAAAAATTAAAACAAATACCGCGAAAATTAAAATCTATGAAGCAAATAGATTCTATGAGTTTTTGTCTAATATAAATAAAGGGAAATCCGCTAAAATTAATATTGTTGTAAAGTAATATTTATTCATAAAAAAAACACCTCTATATTTTTATAGAGGTGTTTTTGGTTTTATATATCACGACCTTATATTATAAAGTAATAATAGATATATTATGCAATATAATCTTTCACTTTCTCTAAAGCTTTCGGTATTCCGCCTGGGTTTTTACCTCCTGCAGTAGCAAAGAAATTTTGTCCACCTCCACCACCGTGAATTAGTTTTCCAAGTTCTCGCACAACTTTTCCTGCATCATAACCGCGTTCTGCAGCCAGTTCTTTAGAAATATAGCATGTTAGCATTGCTTTGTCTGCTTTTTCTGAAGTAGCAAAAAACAAGAATAAATTATCAAACTCCTTACCTAAAGCAAAAGCTAAATTTTTAATTCCGTTTGCATCTAAATCCACTTTAGTTGCTAAAAACTGAACACCATTTATTTCTTGTAATTGATTTCTTAATTCGCTAGATAAATTTTCAGCTTTGTCTTTTAATAATTGTTCTACCTGCTTTTTTAAAGCCGTATTTTCATCTTGTAAACTGGTTACAGATTTTACAACATCCTTTGGATTTTTTAATAACTGCTTTACCGAAGTTAAATTACGATCAACACCTTCAAAATAATCACCAACGGCAGCATTTGTAATCGCTTCGATTCTTCTAATTCCTGATGCAACTGCGCCTTCAGATTTAATTTTAAAATACCAAATATCACCTGTTTGCTTTACGTGTGTTCCACCACATAATTCCATAGATTGGCCAAATTTAATAGCTCTTACAGAATCTCCGTATTTTTCACCAAATAAAGCAATAGCACCTTCATCGATCGCTTGTTGCATTGGTATATTTCTTTTTTCAATTAAAGAAAGATTTTCACGAATACGTGCATTTACAAAATCTTCTATTTCTTGTAATTTATCTGCATCTACTTTAGCAAAGTGAGAAAAATCAAAACGTAAGTGTTTTGCACTAACCAACGATCCTTTTTGCTCTACATGTGTTCCTAAAATAGTGCGTAATGCTTGGTGTAATAGGTGTGTTGCAGTGTGGTTACTTGCTGATAAATTTCTAGTTTCTTCATTTACAACAGCTTTAAATTTTTCTGATAAATTTTCAGGTAAATTTTTTGTGTAATGAATAATTAGGTTGTTTTCTTTTTTAGTTTTTAAAACATAAATTACATCTCCGTTAGAAGTTTCAATATAACCTACATCACCAACTTGCCCTCCTCCTTCAGGATAAAAAGGTGTCATGTTAAATACCAATTGGTATTGCTCGCCATCTTTTTTAGTTGATATTTTTCTGTAGCGCGTTAACTTAACATCAGCAGTTAAAGTATCATACCCTACAAACTCTTCTTCATCATCATCAATTAAAATATTCCAATCATCGGTTTCAATAGCAGTTGCTTCTCTTCCTCTGTCTTGTTGCTCTTTTAAAGCTTTGTTATATTCTTCTTTGTTATAATCTAATCCATTTTCAGATAAAATTAAAGCAGTTAAATCTTCAGGAAAACCATAAGTGTCTTTTAATTCAAACACTTTTCTTCCTGAAATTATCTTGCCAGAAGCAGTAGTTGTTATTGTGTTTAATAACAATAAGCCTTGCTCTAATGTTTTTAAAAAAGAATGCTCTTCTTCTTTAATCACATTATGCGCTAACTGTTCTTGTGCTTTTATTTCAGGAAAAGCATCTCCCATTTGTGCGCTTAGCGTTTCTACTAATTTGTAAATAAATGGTTCTTTTTGATTTAAAAAAGTAAACCCATAACGAATAGCTCTTCTTAAAATTCTTCTAATCACATAACCAGCACCTGTGTTACTAGGTAACTGACCATCTGCAATAGAAAAAGCGACTGCTCTTACGTGATCTGCAATAACACGAATAGCAATATCTGTTTCGTCTCCCGCTACTTTTGTATCTTCATATTTTACACCAGTAATAGTTTCAATTTCTCTAATTATTGGTGTAAAAACATCCGTGTCGTAATTAGATTGTACCCCTTGAAGCGCCATACACAAACGTTCAAAGCCCATACCAGTATCAATATGTGTTGATGGTAAGTTCTCTAAGTTTCCGTTAGCTTTACGGTTGTATTGCATAAAAACTAAGTTCCAAACTTCTACTACATGCGGGTGATCTAAATTTACTAATGTTGCACCAGATACTTTTGCTTTTTCTTCCGCAGAGCGGATATCTATATGAATTTCAGAACAAGGTCCGCAAGGTCCTTGCGGTCCCATTTCCCAAAAATTATCTTTTTTATTTCCTAATAAAATACGGTCTTCAGCTATGTATTGTTTCCAAATGTCATACGCTTCGGTATCTTTTTTTAAGCCTTCTTCTTCATCACCTTCAAAAATAGTAACATATAAAATATCCTTGTCTATTTTATATACTTCAGTAAGTAGTTCCCATGCCCAGGCTATTGCTTCTTTTTTAAAGTAATCTCCAAAACTCCAGTTTCCTAACATTTCAAATAAAGTATGATGATAGGTATCTTTACCTACTTCTTCTAAATCGTTGTGTTTTCCTGAAACTCGTAAACATTTTTGAGAATCGGCAACCCTACTATTTACGACTTTCTTTTGTCCTAAAAAAAACTCTTTAAAAGGAACCATCCCTGCATTAACAAACATTAAAGTAGGGTCGTTTTTTAACACCATTGGTGCAGATGGAACGATTTTATGGTTTTTAGATTTGTAAAATTCTAAAAATTTTGATCTTATTTCTTGAGATTTCATACGGTTAGCGCTCGAAATTTTGTTAAATAATTATTAAAAAACAACTTAACAAAAGTAGTTTTAAAACATTTTGTAAATTTGTGTGTTTTCAAACAAAATTTCTTAGGACTTTTTGTTTGTTTAACGAGCACAAAAATAGTATATTTAGTATTATGGCGAAAGTAAAATATTATTACGATCCAGAGACGTTATCTTACCGAAAAATAGAATCAAAAAAAAGCGAAAAATACAAGAAGTCCTTTTTAGGGATTGTTAGTGTATTATTGATCGCATTTTTTGGTTTTATAGGATTTAGTCAGTTTTTAATGTCACCTAATGAAAGAGCTCAAAAAAGAGAAATAGAAAACTTTAAATTGCACACAGAGTTAATGTCTAAAGAATTGGCAGTGTTATCAGAAAGATTATCTGAGCTACAAGAAAGAGACGATAATATATATAGAGCCTATTTTGAAGCAAGTGCTATACCAGAAGAACAGCGTAAAGCAGGTTTTGGAGGTGTAAATAGGTACAAGCATTTAGAGGGGTTTAAAAATAGTGCAATGATTACCAATGTTACGAAAGAAATAGAGGTGTTATCGAAGCAAATGGTTGTGCAATCAAAATCGCTAGACGAAATTGTTAGTTTGGCAAAAGAAAAGGAAAAAATGTTAGCATCTATTCCTGCCATTCAGCCTGTAAAAAATCAAGATTTAAAACGTATGGCATCTGGTTATGGTATGCGTATGCATCCAATTCTTAAAACTAGAAGAATGCACAATGGGATGGATTTTACCGCCCCCAAAGGTACACCGATTTTTGCTTCAGGTAATGGTGTTATAGCGAAAGCTCATAGAAGTTCTACTTTTGGTAAAGTTGTATATATAGACCATGGATATGGGTATAAAACTATTTATGCGCACATGAGTAAAATTATAGTAAAAAGAAGACAAGAAGTAAAACGTGGCGATATTATCGGTTATGTAGGAAATACAGGACGCTCTATGGCATCGCATTTGCATTACGAAATTCACAAGGATGGTAGACCTGTAAATCCTATTTATTTTTATTACGGAGATTTAACGCCAGAGGAGTTTATTGCAATGCAAAAAGCATCCCAGCAAAACGGACAATCATACGATTAATTAGCACTTACTAAGAAAATGTATGTAGAATTACCTGATAAGAGATATTATAAAATAGGAGAAGTCTCTAAAGCTTTTAACGTAAATGTTTCACTAATCCGTTTTTGGGAACAAGAATTTGAGGTTATTAAGCCAAAAAAAAACGCAAAAGGAAATCGATTATTTACAAAAGAGGACATTGAGAATTTTAAATTAATATTCAATTTAGTAAAAGAAAGAGGTTTTACTTTAGAGGGTGCAAAGCAAAAGCTTAAAAAAAACCCAAATGACGTTATTAATAACCATGAAGTTATTAGTAGGTTAGAAAGAGTGAAAGCAGAATTAAAAAAAATTAAAAATCAATTATAGAAAATCAATTATTATGAAAAAATGGTTAGTGCCTTTAGTTATTATTGGAGTTTTAGTATTCGTAGTTTTTAAATGGGTTGTAGGATTTAATAATACAGCAGTAAGATTAAACGAAAATATAGCTGAGTCTTGGGGTAATGTAGAAACAGCATATCAACGAAGAGGAGATTTAATTGGTAATTTAGTTAAAACGGTGCAAGGAGCTGCTGATTTTGAAAAAGAAACATTAACACAAGTAATTGAAGCAAGAGCTAAAGCAACTTCTACAACTATTAATGCTGGAGATTTAACACCAGAAAATATGATGCAATTTCAAAAAGCTCAAGCTGGTTTGAGTGGTGCATTATCTAAATTATTAGTTTCTGTAGAACGTTACCCTGATTTAAAAGCAAATCAGAATTTCTTAAAGTTACAAGATGAATTAGCAAGTACCGAAAATCAAATTTTAACAGTTAGAACTCGTTTTAACGAAGCTATAAAGCCATATAACAATCATGTAAAAGTTTTTCCAAATTCTATTTTAGCAGGATGGTTTGATTTTGAAGGAAAACCTTATTTTGAAGCGGAAGCTGGTGCAGAAAAAGCTCCGGATGTAAATTTCGATTTCGGAACTAAAAAATAAAAATGTCTAAAGTAGAAGATTTTCTAACGAAAGAAGAAGAGCAAGAAATAATTTCAGCTATTAAAATAGCCGAATTAAATACCTCTGGCGAAATTAGAGTACATATAGAAGCATCATCTCATAAAGATGATGCTTTTAACCGAGCTTTAGAAGTGTTTCATTCTCTAAACATGAATATAACAAAACAACAGAATGCTGTTTTAATTTACGTAGCTGTTGAAGATCATAAATTTGTGATTTATGGGGATCAAGGAATAAATAAAGTGGTACCAACCAATTTTTGGGACACTACAAAAAACACCATGCAGAATCACTTTAAAGAAGGCAATTTCAAAAAAGGAATTGTTGAAGGTATTTTAAAAGCAGGAGAAGAATTAAAAACTCATTTTCCTTGGCAAACTGATGATGAAGACGAATTGTCTAACGAAATATCTAAAGGATAAATAAGCTTGAAGAAAACTATACAAATTTTATTTTATATAATCGGATTGTTGTTTACTCAAACAACATTTTCTCAAGGATATAAAATTCCGGATAAACCAAAAGAACAAACAAGTGTTTATGATTATGTTGGTTTACTTTCTGATACTCAAAAAGCAACTTTAGAAAATAAATTAATTAAATATTCAGATACAACTTCTACTCAAATTGTGGTAGGAATTATTGATTCTACAAATGGTGAAAGTATCGGAATCTTAACTCCGAGATGGGCACACGAGTGGGGTATTGGTCAGGCAAAAGAAGATAATGGTGTTTTTATTCTTTTAGCAAAAAGCGATAGAAAAATATGGATTTCTCCAGGATATGGAGTAGAACATAAATTAACTGCCGGTATTGTAGGCGAAATAACTAGAAATTATATCATTCCGCAATTTAAAAGAGGCGATTTTTATGCTGGTTTAGATAACGGATCAAACGCTATTTTTAAAGTTTTAAATGGTGAGTACAAAGGAACTCGCAAAAAATATAAAAAAGGTAAAGATTATAGTTTCATCATCTTTATTATAATTGTAGTTATCTTTTTTATTGTTATTTCTAGAGGGAATAAAGGAAATGGAGGTGGAGGAAAACGAAATTATAGAGGCTCAACATCAAGAAGTATTTTAGAAACCATTATTTTAAGTAACGCAGGTCGCGGAGGCTTTGGCGGCGGTGGAGGTTTTGGTGGTTCTTCTGGCGGTGGATTTGGTGGCGGCGGCTTCGGAGGAGGTTTTGGCGGCGGCGGATTTAGCGGTGGTGGTGCTGGTGGTAGCTGGTAAAACAATTGTTATGGTACAAAAAAGCTTGGTTTTAATATCTTTTTTATTAACAATTAGTTGTCAGAATTTTGGTCAGCTAAAAGTGGTTACCGATTTACCATATTCTTTAAAAGAAGTTTCAGGAATAGAAAAGACAAGAAATTCTGATTTATTATGGATGCTAAATGATAGCGGAAATAAACCTATTTTATACAGCGTTAATACCAACGGTTATATTATAAGAGAAGTTGTTGTTAATGCTAAGAATAACGATTGGGAAGATATAACATCCGATGAAAAAGGGAATTTATATATTGCTGATTTTGGAAACAATAACAACAAGCGAAAAAACTTAAAAATACTTAAAATTTCTCATCATGATTTAATGGAGAAAGATGCTGTTGAGGTAACAAAAATTAAATTCTCTTATCCAGATCAACATAAATTTCCGCCTAAAAAGAAAGCTCGTTTTTTTGATGCAGAAAGTATATTGTATAAAAACGGATTCTTGTATATTTTCACAAAGAGTAGAGTGAAAGGCAAGTATGGTAAAACTACTTTGTATAAAATTCCCGCAATAAAAGGAAGTCATAAGGCAAAACGCATTTCAACTTTCAAAAATTGTTCTGATATACACTGTTCGATAACGGCTGCAACCATATCTCCTAACGGAAAAAAAGTAGCTTTGTTAAATCATCAATCGGTTTTTGTGTTTACTAATTTTAATGATGATGATTTTTTCTCTGGAGATGTAAAAGAATTTGCATTAGAACATGTTTCTCAGAAAGAAAGTATCAGCTTTAAAGACGATACAACACTTTATATTGCCGACGAAAAAACAAAGTCGTTAGGTGGTAAATTATACGAGTTTAAGATTAAATAAACTCGAGTAATAACATAATCCACCCTCCAACTAATAGTAAACCACCTAAAGGTGTAATTGGTCCTAAAAACTTCATTTTTTTACCTTTAGCATCCGATAAGACTAATCCGTAAATACTAAACGAAAAAAGAATAATTCCGGTTATGAAAGACCAAGCCATAAGTTGGTTTGGAATAGAAAAAGAACTCCCAATAAATAATAAAACAATTGCATGATACATTTGGTATTTTACGCCTGTTTCAAACGATTTTAATTGATCTTCGGATACTATTTTCTTTAAAGCATGTGCACCAAAGGCACCGAAAATTACAGCTAATCCGCCAAATAAGGCGCCAGATATTAATACTATTTGTTGCGTCATTCTTATATTTATATTAAAAGTTGAATCCCATTGCAAACGCAATTCTTAAACCATCATCACTATTAAAGGCAGAAAGGTTACCTGTCATCATATTAGCAGCATTAAAGAAAATTCCCCCACCTATAGAAGTATTCCAGTTTTTAGAATCTACCTTTTCAAGCCATACTTTACCATAATCAAATCCACCATAAACACCAATATGTAAAGGTAATAAACCTGTTTTTAATTTCCTTAGGTTTAGTCGAATGTCAGTACTTTGGTAAAATGCATCTTTACCTATAAAGCGCTCATTTCTATAACCTCTTAAGCCATTATTACCTCCTAAATTTGCTCCTTGATAAAACTCATATTCATTACCAAAAGTAACATGGCCTTTAAACTGTGTAGCGAATACGATTTGCCCGCTAGAAACTAATTTATAATCAAAAGAAATAGAAGGAATAACGTATGTAAAGTTATTGTTGTTTTCTAAATTAGAAGTGTAACCAACTTGTAAATCTGTTTTCATTCCCATAGTTGTAAAAGCAGCATTATCCGTATTTTCGAAAGAATAACTAGCTTCTGCATTTAAGAAATTTTGATTGTTAAAATTTATAGGTTGTGTTGAAATAAAACGATTAGATGTTTTGTCGACTTTAAAAGATTGATAATTTAAACCTAATGTTATTTTAGCGCCAAGATCTCCTACCCAATAAACTGATGATCCAGCTATGATTTTTCTTATTTTTACTCGGTTGTAATCTCTGTCTTCAATGCCATCAGCTTCTAGGTTTATTGAGTTATTACCAAAATCAAAGAAATTTACAGCATAGTTAGGACTTGTGTACATTGCGTTAAAACCTAAATTCCAGCGACCAATAATATTAGCAAACTCACTAGAGTAGTTTATTTCAAATCCGCTTGTAGCAAAAAAGTAAGCGGCAGATATTTCATGCTCTGATGTAAATGGATTTCTTTCAAAACCAAAGGTGGTATACGTGTTAGAAACACCTATTTTTAGACCGTCATCTGGATTAAAACCTACATAAGGAGTAAAAACATTTGCGTTATTTTTTAACTTCTTATAATTGTAAACATTTGTTTCGTAATCGTCAGTTAATTTTACTGAACCTTTGTTGGTAATAAAAGTATTTTTCTTTGTTTTGTGATCGTATATTTTTACTTTTTTACCATTAATAATATTATAGATATCGTTGTTTTGACCTCCAATAATTCTAAGTTTAATAAAGTCTTTACCAGCACCTTTTACTATAAATTCATCATCATCATTTAAACCATAAATCCAAATTTCCTTCGTTAGTGAAAAGCTATATGTTTTTTGATGAAAAATGGTTCCTTTTTTACCCTTTTTTATTCTGTATGCTGTAACTTTTGTTTGGCCGTTAAGTAGTCTTTCTATTTCAAATAAATCATCTTTGTGCGTACCTTTTATTACCTGAAATTGATTAATATCTTTAAAATAAGTATCTGATATTTTTTGTAAGTTTCTTCTTCTTCCTTGTAGCTTTCTTTTGATGGTCTTTATAGTTTTTCCTTTTACTTCATTCGGAAAATTTGTAAAAGCTTTATCTATAATTGTGTCTGTAATATTAGAGGTAATATGTTTTACTTGTGCATCCCAAACTTTTTTGTCAGATTGGTTTATTAAAAACATATCTAAGGGGTATGGCTCTAAATTAAACCACTTAGGGCTTTCAATATCATCTCCATAAGCTTGCATTAAACGTAATGCAGGAATCATTTGTGTAGCTAAATTTAATAAAGCACCATCTCCCATAATAGAAAAAGCTTGATCTCTATCTCTAGGAACAGGCCGGTAAACAGTATGTTTACCTTCTTTAAACACAGCCCAACGCCATTGGTCTTCATGCCTGTCCCAATCGCCAATTAGCATGTCAAATAAACGAGCTCTAATATAAGAAGCTTCATCTAACCTATGTTTTTCGTTTTTAGCTAGTTTTTTTAATAAGTCGTCTGTACTTATTATTTCATTAGAAAAACCAAAACTAGCTTTATCTCCATGGCCAGAAGCAGCACGTTCTTCTATCATGTATAGTTCCTCGCCAAACTCAGTATTAAAGTGACCTAAAGCGTTTTGTTTTGGAACATAATATAAAACAGGATTTGTATGATAAATTCCAACAGCATCTGCTAGAGGTCCGATAACAAATGGTGCGTAAGGGTGTGAACCTGTAAAAGCATCTAGTAATAAACCTTCGGTATAGGTTTCGTCGAATTGGCCTTGTATGTACTGATCTTTAAAAGCTACAGCTTGTAAGTATTGTACAGCATTTTTTCGCAAGGCGCGCATTACATATTCTCTTCCTTCTTTATCTTGCAAGCGTAACGATTTAGATTGGTTTCCACCTCCTTTTCTTACAGGGGTTAACCCTCCAAATAAGGTATCTAGTTTTATAGTTGGTACAGTTACTTTTGTACTAAAGTATTCACGATAACGTTCTCCCCAAAAATGCTTGTAAAATCGACTTTTAGTTGTCTCTTTATCGGTATAAACAGCGGCTTTTTTTTCTGTTATTTTAAGAGAAGGATATGTTGTAAAGTTTTTATTTTTATCTGCGGATAATACTGCTGTTTCATAAACAATCTTATCATCATTAACAGCATAAAAACGCACATTAGAAGAACCGTCGTCATAAACATCTAACCTTGCAAAACCCTGACTAGCATAAGTAAATTTTGCACCGCCAGTTAATTTAGTAGCTGTAGTTTTAGAACCCGAACCACTTATTATTTGCGGAATATTATCTTCAACAATATATTGTAAACTATGCTCATGACCCGAAACAAAAATAGTTTTATCGTTTTCTTGTGCTAATGTTACAATGTGTTTTTTTAATTCGTTATATTTTTTGTTTTGCAAATCGGTATTTGTAATTCCAGTTGTTTTTCTTAAAACATTTTTTAAAGTTCCTAAACCTGGTAGGGGAGTCATATGGCTAACAAGAGAATAGTAACCACCATGAGAACCATTTGTAAACATTGGGTGATGCATAGCAATAATAGTTGTTTTACCTCTTGATTTTTTTATCAATCCTTTAAATTCCTCAAAAAACTTTACCCTTGTTTTTATTTCACAATTGTCGTTTATCTTAGGATGATTATCCCAGTTTGTAACATACCAATGTGTATCAACAATAATTAAAACAACATCTTCAGATATTTTTACTCTTTTTAAAGGGCAGCCACTTTCTGGTAAAAAAGAGTTTTTACCTAATGCTTTTTCAACTAATTTCTCTTCTCTTTTTAGCCCGTCTAATCCATTATACCAATCATGATTGCCAGGAATAAATATAGATCTTCCTGCAAATTTTTTAGCAATTGCAGTTTGCGCTTCAATTCTGTGTTTTGCTAAAGGATATTTTTTGTCTTTTTTAGACGGAATACCCGTTTCATAAACATTATCTCCTAAAAAAAGTAGTGTAGCATTTTTGTTTGCATTATTTATATGTTTATCTAAATATGCCAAGGCAGGAGATACAGAGTCTAATTCAGAGTTTCCTGCGTCACCAATTAAATAAAAAGAGTGGGCAATTTTCTTGTCAGATTTTTTTTCTTTATTTTTTTTCTTCGTAGCATATTGAGCCTTAAATGTAGCACAGCCTGTTATTAAAAAAAGAGTGACAAAATATAGAAAATATCTAAAATTCATAAAGTGATTAATTGAACTGTAAAAATACTATTTATTGATTAGTTTTTGATAATCTTCCTTGGTATCAATGTCAATTAAGTTAAAAGGAAGCATTTTTATAGTTTCAGATACATGATTGTTCAAAAAAAGCGAAGCACCTTTATCTCCTTTTAAATTTAATAATTGGTGAAAATAGTTTTTTGGAAAAATTGCAGGTACACCTATTCTTGTTTCATAGTTAGAAACTATTATTTTCTTCGGATTTTCTTCAGACGCAATTATCAATTCATCTAAATACTTCGGGTTTATATTTGGTTGATCGGCTAGCGTAATTAAAACGAAATCGAAGTTTTTACCAATTATATGGTTTACTCCAGCAACAATACTTGTGCTTAGTCCGTTTTTAAAATCAGCGTTAAAAATTGTTTCAATTTTATATTGATCAATTTTCTCTTTAATTATTGCTTCATTTGCTCCCAAAACACAATAAACAGCATTTGCTTTTGATGCTTTTACTTGTTTAATAGTCCAACCTAATAACGTGGTTTTTTTGTATGGAAGTAATTGTTTTGCGGTTCCCATTCGAGAAGAATTTCCTGCAGCAAGTATTAATATTGCAATTTTTTGCATAAAATTAGGTATGAATTTTTCCTGTAATCTTTTTTAAAGAAAAAACTTCCTTTTTACGAACTACAGATAAGATTTCAGCTAAAATAGATAAAGCAATTTCCTCAGGTGTTTCTGCACCAATATGTAAACCGGCAGGTGTGTGTATTTTGTCTAAAAAAGTATCACTTATTTCAGGAGTGAAATCAAACAATTCATTTAGTAATTTTTCACGTCGTTTTGCAGCACCTAAAATACCAATATAAACAGGGTTTTGTTCTTGTAATTTTACGAGCCAACGCAAATCATACGTAAAATTATGATTCATTATTACAATTGCTGTATGCTCATTGATGTCATCCAAATCAATGATTTCGGGCGTTTGTGCTACTACCGATTTTGCTGTTGGAAAATCTGCTAATTCTTTTGGATCGTTAATAGAGGTAACCACATCTACTTCCCAACCTAGTTGTGTTGCTTGTGAGCATAATTTTACAGCATCGTGCTCTCCACCAATAATCACTAACCGGAATAAAGGTTTTAGTGTTTGTTCAAAAACGAGTAATTTATTTTTTTCAGCTGATTTAAAATCTTTGTGAAAAGTAAATTTACAGTTAGTATCAAACTGAATTATAGAACCAAAATCTCCAAAAATTTCATCTTCTTTTTTGTAAAAAGATTCAATTTTAAATGATTTTCTATTGGATAAACTATCAGAAAAAGCATTTACGAACGCTGTTGAAATTTTAATAGGTTCTAATAAAATATATAAAACACCTTCGCAGCCTAATCGATAACGGCCATCGTAGGTTATAACTTTTGATTTTTGATCTCTAAAAACCGATTGCGCTCTTCGTTGTACTTCTTTTTCTACACAGCCACCACTAACGGCTCCAATCATTTTTCCGTCGTCAGATAGTAACATTCTAACTCCGGGTTTTCTATACGAAGAACCATCTAAGTCAACTACGGTAGCTAATACGTTTTGTATTCCGTTTTGTTGATTTAAAATAATTTGTTGTATAATTTCTTTGAATTCGTGGGTCATGTATTAACTTAATTTTAAAGGTAAAGAAGTTAATCGTTTTCCTGTTAATCGATAAACAGCGTTTGCAACTGCTGCTGCAATTGGACCTAACGGAGGTTCGCCAACTGCGCTTGGTTTATCTATTCCTTGTAGCAAAATAACATTAATTTCTTTAGGAGCATGTTTCATTAAAGCCATATCATAAGGACCATAAATTGTAGGGCGTAATTGTCCTTCTTCTACAAACATTTGTTCATGCATAGAAGCACTCATACCCATTATAATTGCACCTTCGCATTGCGCTCTTACTTGATCCGGATTTACTGCAATTCCGGGATCCATAGCACAGGTAACTTTATGTACTTTAATTTGATTGTTTTCTATAGAAACTTCAGCAATTTGTGCACAAGGTGTTCCTGCATCTGTAGAGGCGGCGAAACCCATTGCACGACCGTTTTCTGCTTCATTTTTATAATTAGCACTTTTTTTGGCCGCTTTAATAACTGCTTTTAATCGTTTTCCGTTTTCATTATCTTGAATATGAGCTAAGCGGAAATCAATAGGGTTTTTACCTGCTTTTTCTGCTAAAACATCCATCATACTTTCCCAAGCAAAAGTATTAGCTAATAGTCCTAAACTACGCCACCAACTGGTTGCAAATGGTAGTTTTACATGCCAAGAAACTGCACGGATATTGGGTATTAAACCATATTGGCAAAATCCACCACGAATAGCACCAATATCGGCACCTAAAATAGTATTTATAAAACCTGGTAGTATTGCAGAATCTATAGCAACATCTCCACTAGAGAAATCGTGACGTATAGCTTTTATCATACCATTAGAATTTAAGGTTCCTTTTACAACATGATGTGTTGGCGGACGAAACATGTCGTGTTGAAACTCTTCTTTTCGTGTAAAAAAATATTTTACAGGCATACCAACTGCTTTTGACATTACAGCTGCCTGAACAGCATGTGGCGTGTGCAATCTTCGTCCAAATCCGCCACCTAAATAAGTGGGGATTACGTTTACATTTTTTTCATTAATATTTAAACGAGTAGCAACTTCTTTTCGTGTAATAGCCACTACTTGTGTAGAGATTTTAATAGTTGCTTTATCTCCTTCAACAAAGGCTAAAACTCCATTAGGCTCCATTTGTGCATGTGCTCCAATCGGACTTTTAAATTCCATCGAAATACTTGCTTCTTCCTCTATATCATCGCCTATTTTTTGAATGATAGTTGGATTCCCTTTACCAACTTTCATCATTTCTTCAATATTTTCAGTGTTTAAAGTATTGTTATATTCCCATTTAACCTTAATAGCGTTTTTAGCATTTAAAGCTTCTATGTAAGAATTAGCAACTACACCTACAAAATCATCTTCTTTAATAATTTTTATAACTCCTGGTAATTTTTCAGCATCAGTGGTATCTGCAGCTATAAATTTTGCGCCAATATGTGTTGCGCGAACAACAGCACCATATACCATATTTGGCATTTCTGCATCCATTCCAAAAATTGGATTTCCAAAAACTTTTGCATTTAAATCTATACGTGGTATTGGTTTTCCTACAAATTTATAGTCACTAATATCTTTTAGTTTTGGTGTATCAGGAATTTCCCAATCGGTAACATCTTTAGTGGTTTCTAAAAAAGACATTGTTTTATTTCCGTCAGAAAAAATACCTTTATTTGCTTTTAAAGTACTAGCTTCAATACCTAATTTTTTAGCAGCTTCTATCTTTAGCATTTCGCGAGTTGTAGCTGCTAATTCACGCAATGGTTGCCATAAACTAGCAATAGAAGTACTTCCGCCTGTGGCGAAAGAATCTAAATTTCCAGTGGCAGTTGCTGCATGCACAACATCAATTTGTTTTATAGAGACACCTAGTTCATCAGCTGCAATTTGCGCCAAACCGGTAAAGGTTCCTTGTCCCATTTCTACCTTTGGAGAATGTAAAATAATGGTGTTGTTTTTTGTGATTTCAAACCATATCATTGGTTTCATTCCGCTTCCTGAATAAGGAGATTCTGCCGAATTTAAATATCCTAAAACTTCTCTTCTTATAGGGTTTCTGAATAAATAGGTTCCTACAGCAACAACTCCAACCGTACCTAGAGCTCCTCGAACCAAAAATTTACGACGTGATAATTTAGCACTCATAATTTAAGATTTTAAAAGATTAGTCTTGTTTAATTCTGCTGCGCGATGAATTGCTTTTCGCATTCTGTAATACGTTGCACAACGACAAATGTTTACAATATTTTTATCGATATCATCATCTGTAGGGTTAGGGTTTTTGTTTAATAAAGCGGCAGTTGCCATCATAAAACCAGGCTGACAATAACCACATTGAGGAACAATTTCTTCTACCCAAGCTTGTTGAACAGGATGAGGATTTTCTTCGGTTCCTAAACCCTCAATAGTCGTTATTTTTTTACCTTCTGCAAATTTAGCAGGAAAAGAGCATGAACGAACAGCTTCATCATCAACATGTAAAGTACAGGCACCACAAGCGGCTTTACCACAACCAAATTTGGTTCCTTTTAAGTTAAGCATATCTCTAATCACCCAAAGTAAAGGTGTATTGTCATCATCAATAGTAATTGTTTTTGATTGGTTATTTACTTCGAATGTTATTTTCATAATTATTTAGTTGGTTTATTAGGAATTATGGCTCCGTCTTTAAACCATTGTTTTACCGTTTTTTTATATTCTTCTAATGAAACAGGAGGTAATTCTCTTTGAATTCCTTCGGCATTTACGCCAGGATTCCATGCCCACAATACGAGTTCATGTTCAGTTAAATGATGCATGGTTTCGTTAGGTGTTCGACCACCATTTCGTTTAGGGTCCATCATTGATGCTGCAATTTCATACCTATCTAACCCTTCCCAAAACATTTCAGGAGGAGCTAAAGACCACTCAGGTGCACCTGGAACTCCAGAATATTTATTGTTTTCTGTTCGATGACAAGTTGTACACTTTGTGGCTTCGAAACCTAAGTTATTGGTTCCTCTAGACATGCCAAAATAATGAGGATGAGAATCTTCACCTTGTTTTGGTATATTATCATTAGGGTGGCAATTCATACAGCGTTTGTGCGTATGAACATCCATCATTTTATTAAAATTATCTTCGTTTGTAGTGCTCGAACTTACTGCAGTGTATTTAGGTTGAGGTTTTTTTAAATTTGCGGCAATAACAAAACTTGTTATAATTAAGAGTAATGCCACAAACCATTTGCTTTTAAGTTTCATATAAAAAATTATAAGTCGACCTAAAGTTAGTCTTTTTTTAAGAACTACAGCTTAAAGCAGAACAGCCAACTTTGTGGCGTGCCCATTCTGGTCGTTTTGCAAACCATTTTTTATGTTCTAATTGCTCTGAATACGGATTTTTTAATAATTCATATAATTCATCAATTAATTTATAATCCCCTTTATCAGAGGCGTCAATTGCTAATTGAGCCATATAATTTCTAAGTACATATTTCGGATTTACTAAATCCATTTTTTCTTTTCTTTCTTGATCAGAAAAGGTTTCTTGTTGTAGTCGTTTTAAATAACGATTACACCAATTTGCCCAATGATTTTTAATTTCATCTTTTACTTCATCAATTGTATAAAAGGCAATTTCAATTTTTTTAATAGCGCTTTCGAAATCATCATTTGTAGTAATGGTTGATAAATTTCTAAAGAAAATAGTCATGTCTGTTTCTGTTAACTGCAAAGTTTCTTCTAACCTACCAATTAATTCTTCGTCGTTTTCATCCTCAGAAAATAAACCCAATTTAGATTTCATCATTTCGTGTTGCTTCTCGCTATAAATATCAGCATATGCATCTAAAATATTTTGTAAAGGAGTTACTTCTTCAATAAGCGGATACAAAGCATTTGCGAGTTTAAATAAATTCCATAATCCTATTTGCGACTGATTTCCGTAGCGATATCGCTTGTGTTGATTGTCTGTTGTATTTGGTGTCCAACCAGAATCGTAGCCTTCTAGCCATCCGTAAGGTCCAAAATCGATTGTTAATCCGAGAATCGACATGTTATCGGTATTCATCACTCCGTGCACAAAACCAACGCGTTGCCAATGCACAATCATATCGATGGTTTTATTTCTTACTGCTGTTAAAAAATCGAGATATTTTTGTTTTCCTTCGGATGTAATTTCAGGATAAAAATGTTTGATAGTATAATCCGTCAACTTTTTTAAAGTAGGATGGTTTTGTCTTGCAGATAAAATTTCAAAGTTACCAAAACGAATAAAGTTTGGTGCCAAGCGAGCTACAATTGCTCCTTTTTCATACGCAGGATTTCCGTTGTATAAAATATCTCGTAAAACGTCATCACCGGACAAACTTAATGATAATGCGCGGGTTGTTGGAACGCCTAGATGAAACATGGCTTCGCTACACAAATACTCTCTAATTGAAGAGCGTAAAACGGCTAAGCCATCTGCAGTTCTAGAATACGGGGTTTCACCTGCGCCTTTTAATTGAATTGCCCAACGTTTATTATTGTGTACAACTTCGGTTAAGTTAATAGCACGACCATCGCCTAACTGTCCTGCCCAATTACCAAACTGATGTCCGCCATAACACATCGCAAACGGATGCGTATTTTCGAGCACTTTATTTCCTGTAAAAACCTTTAAGAAGTCATTAGACTCAGCATCTTCTTCACATAAACCAATGGCTTCTAACATTTCTTTTGAAACGTGAATTAATGTTGGATTAGCTGTTTTTGTAGGTTTAACATACGAAAAACAAGCATCTAAAACTTGTCGGCGTTGATTTTCTATAATTTTATCAGCAGGCAGTTCGTTATTAAAAGTGTCTTGGATATTTAGTTTCATAATTTTTTAACAAAAAAGTGTGGTGCTTACTTTAGTTTATCAGCATGTAGTTTTCTGAGTCTTGCTAATTTTGGTTCAATAACAAATGTACAATATCCTTGTTTAGTGTTTTCGACATAATAATTTTGGTGCTCTTGTGTTGCTTCGTAAAAATTAGTGTAAGCAGTTATTTCTGTAACAATTGTATTATCATAATAAGGCTGTATTTGTTTTAAAACTTCAGTAGCTATTACTTTTTGCGAATCATTATGGTAAAAAATTACAGATCTGTATTCTGTACCACGATCTGCTCCTTGTTGGTTTAAGGTTGTAGGATCGTGTGTTGTCATGAAGATAACTAAAATATCTTCATAAGAAATAATAGCAGCATTAAAAGTAATCTGTATAACCTCTGCATGACCGGTTAAGCCAGAGCAAACCTCGCGATAGGTTGGGTGGCCAGGAACATTTCCGCCAGCGTAACCTGAGACTACTTTTTCCACACCTTTTACTTTTTGAAAAACAGCTTCGGTACACCAAAAACATCCACCACCTAAAGTGGTAGTTTGCATATTTTTAATTGTCATTTTGTTCTTTTTTTTATAGCAGCATGATTATTTTTCATTTAACTTCATAGATTCAGAATTTACACAATATCGTAATCCACTTGGCTCCGGTCCGTCAGGAAAAACATGCCCTAAATGTGCATCACAAGTATTACACAAAATTTCTACTCTAATCATTCCTAGCGTACTATCTTTATGATATTTAATTGCGTTTTGTGTAATTGGTTGGGTAAAGCTTGGCCAGCCAGAACTTGAATCGTATTTAATAGTAGCGTCAAACAAAGGTGCATTACAACAAATACAATTATACAGGCCTTCATCATACGTAGTACATAATTCACCTGAAAAAGGGCGTTCGGTACCTTTTAACCTTGTTACTCTAAATTGTTCTTGAGTTAATAGTTCTTTCCATTCTGCATCAGTTTTTTCAACTCTTTTGGTTGGAGTTGGGTTTCCGCTCATAGAAAAATGAATAATTTTTTTCCAGTTTAACATATTAGTTATTTAATTTTAGACAAAAAATATAGCACATAATCAATTTAAAAACTGACTATGCACTATATGTTAATGGAACTTAACAATTATTTTGTCGGTTTTAAGACTTCAAACTTACACTTAATAATAGTTAAAAATTATTTTTAATTTAGCAAAAACCTTTTTGATGGAAAATTTATTAAATGAAGTAGAGAATTTTGTTATTAATCTTTTAAATGAAGAATTAAATCCATCATTTGTTTATCATAATATATCTCATACACAGTATGTAGTAGATAAGACAAAAGAGATAGCAGAAGGTTTAAAGGTTGATGAGAAATCAGTAAATAAATTACTTTTAGCGGCTTGGTTTCATGATGTAGGTTATATAAAAGCTATAGATAATCATGAAGAAGAAAGTGTAATAATTGCTGAAAATTTTTTAAAGAGCCGAAAAGTTTCTGCTATTGAAATTGAAGATGTTTCTAAACTAATTTTAGTTACTAAGATGGGAGTGATGCCTAAAACTGAATTAGAAAAAATAATTTGTGATGCTGATTGTGCTCATTTAGGAAGTAAAAATTTTTCAGACTATACTTCTTTGTTAAGAAAAGAATGGGAGTTAACTAAGAATTATTTGGTTTCGGATACAAAATGGAATACAGAGAATATTTGTTTTTTAACAAGCCATAAGTATTATACTACTTTTGCAGCCAAGAAATGGGGTAAAGTTGAAGGTAAGAATTTAGCTCAATTATTAAAAAAGCAGAAAAAAAGAACTCAAGAAAATAAAAAGATAAAGCAAAAAAAGGCTGCGTTAGATTTTAAGAAAAATAAAATTGAAATGCCAGAGAGAGGTGTAGAAACAATGTTTCGTGTGGCTTTAAGAAACCATATAACTTTAAGTGATATTGCAGATACTAAGGCAAATATTTTATTGTCGGTAAATGCAATTATAATTTCGATGGCATTATCTACTTTAATTCCGAAACTAGATAATTCATCTAATCATTATTTAATTATTCCTTCGTTAATTTTTATAACCTTTACTGTCGCGTCTATTATTTTATCAATAATGGCAACACGACCTAATGTTACTGAAGGTAAGTTTACAAAAGAAGATGTAGCTAATAAGAAAGTAAATTTATTGTTTTTTGGTAATTTTCATCAAATGAACTTACAGGATTTTGAGTGGGGAATGGAAGAGATGATGAAAGATCGTGATTACTTATATGGTTCTCTTACTAAAGATTTGTATTTTTTAGGACTTGTTTTAAACAGAAAGTATAAGCTGTTAAGAATAACTTATACTGTTTTTATGATTGGAATAATTGTAAGTGTAATTGCTTTTGCAGTGGCTTTTCAAATACAGGAAACTAGTGTTGGCTTGTTGTGAAAAATCAATAAATAAAAAAATTATTTTTTAAACTCTTCCATTAATTCATCAATAGATATTGTTTTTTCGCTATTAAAATTTTCTTGATAAATAACCTCAACACGCAAAGCTTTTAGTCCTGATACACCTTGTAAATCTTCTAACTCTAGTGTTTCTACTTTTCCGAGTAATTTTTTAGATTGTAAAAAACTAATGTACTTCATATATTCTCTAGCATCTTTATCTTGTGAGTAAACGATTGCTATTTTACCAGGAACGGTTAAGCGTTCTTTAGTTTTTTTAATGAGAGATTTATCAATTCGTTTTTTTATAATCTCATATCTAATATTGTAAGCGCCATCAACATCAAATTGTTTTTCATCCATTCTAAATTTTATAGATAACGGATTGCTATGAACTAATATTAAGGAAGCAACCTGTAAGTCGTGCTGCATAGATTTACGAGCTGTATTCGCAACGTTTTCCATTTCGCACATTACTTGTAATTGCCACAAACGAAGGTTGTAAAGATAAAGTTCATCGAATTTCTTTTCGTTAGTTAAGGATTGTCCGATATACATATTATATTCAACACCATCTGTTTTATAACGTTCAAAATAATGAGGAAACATAGCTTGCGCATTCTCTTGTTTTAAATCGATGAATTTAGCTAGTTTGTCATTTAGTAAAGTAACACTTTGTTCGTATGCTTTACGTTTTTCATATACAACCTGTAAGTTATGATCTAATCGATTTATGTAGGTATCTACAATAGTTGTTAAATGGCTATTGATCTCTTTAATGTGTTTAAAAACGGGGTATATTTCAAGTTTCATGAAATCTAGTATACCAACTTCATCACCAGCCTTTAAACCTTTAAGAACATCGGCTATGTATTCATTTAAACGAAACATTAATTCGTTATATATTGGTAGTTTTTCTGATTCGTATGCTTTTTTAAGTACTGATACGGCTAATGTAAGTTGTGTAGTTAGGTCTTCTTTAATAGCTTCGTTTCTAGCAAAAGAAGACTCTTTTATGTCTGATTGACCATATAAAGGATATATGTCTTTGAATACAATTTGTTCTATCTTTACATGTTCTTTTTTAGAGTAAAGATCATATTGATATTGCTCTGCAGCTTCATAAAATTTCCACTTTACAGTTGGGTGTAAAGAAGTGTAATGCTGTTGTATTGTGGCTTCTAAAATGTTTATATACTCTTCGGATGAGCGATCTATAGCTGCTTTAAAAACCGGAATAATATCTATTAATTTTTGTTGATTAACAGAGTTTAATTCATAAGACCTTGGGGATGCAATTTCTAAAAGTGCTAAATCATTACTTTCGCTTGCTTTAATAGGAATTAGTAAAATACTTCCTATGTTTTTTTCTTTTAATCTTTTAGAAAAAGGATTGTTCTCTGTAGCTATACCATAATTTTCTACATCAGAAATAGCAACTACTTCTTGTGCATTAAATATTTTAGAAACTATAGAGTTACAAAAAAAAGTATCACAAGAAATCCTTTTTTCATCACCTAATAAAATAATACTCTCAGATTTTTTTATACGGGTTGATTGTAAAGATAAATCAGAAGTATCGAATACAGAAAAACCTACCTTTAAATCTTTTATGTTGTAAAAATCACTTAAATCTTTACGTAGTTTTTCAATAATATTACCATCGTCTTTTTGTAGTAAACTGGTTCTTATTGAAGAAATGTTTTCATCGGCAGTAACATCAAATAAATTCATAAGACCAAACCCCTTAAAAATATAACTTCCAGAAGGGAATTTTTCTTTCCAAACATCAATATTATTATAGTTATCTAAAAGAACTTTAATATCGCTTTGGGTAATTTTTGGAGCGGTTATAGAAGGGGTGATGTCCATAAAATCACCATTAAAAGCAACTCTGTAATGTTTTATTAAGTCGTTTTCTTTATCAGGAATATCAAAGAAAAAGGGACGCTTTAGATCTATTGGATATTGATATACGGTGTTTAAAATAAATGTACAAGCCATTATGTACATTTTATCATCATCTAAGTCCCTAACTTTTAATTCGTAATCTTCGCCAGCATTTTTAAGTATGTTTTCTAGACGTTCTGTGAATTTAAAAGAGGTAAAAGAGAAAGGAATTGTTGCAGCTTTAATTTCGTTTAAAGTTAATATTTCGGGAAATAAAGCTTCTAATAAAACATCAATAATAGCTTCGTGTTTTTTTAATAATGCAATGTCAGAAAAACCAGAGATTAGTTCTGGATGTTTTTCAACTTCTTTTATGATTAAATTAGCAGATGTATTAAAAGGATGGTCTTTAAAGTCATGACTAGCATATTCTTTAAGCATGTTGTAAATTTTCTCAAAACTAATGTTTAGTTGTAAAGGTAAATCGATATTTTTAAATGCTTTTAATGCTCTAATTTTCATGAAATTGTTTTATTAAAACTATTACAAATTTACAAAATTGTGGCGAGTTACTACTTAGGTTAGTATTACTTTAGTTACTAGTTTATGAAAATGAAAAAAGCCCTTATTTTAATAAGGGCTTTTTTGTGGTGTTTATTTTGTGTTAAAAACGCATATTATAATTTCGAATTTTACCTTTTTTACCTAAACTGTTAAATTTCCAGCTAAAGCCAAGCATAAAATATCTTTCTAATACAGTACTTTCAGAATCTTCAATATAATTAGAAGTAGCTCTACGTTGTGCATTTGTATTTTGACTTAATAAATCATACCCTTTTAAACTTATAGTCCCTTGGTCTTTTAATATAGAATACGCCAATGTAGCATTCCAAAACCAAGCAGATTTGTTAAAGCCAACAACATTAGGATTGTAAGTATATTTAACATCGTTTCGCCATTCTAACTTTTTAGGGAAGTTTGTTTTTGTTCTTATGGTTAATGAATGACTTGTAAAATCTTGATTTTGATTGATGTTTATATCATATTTCGTTTTAGAGAATGAAACATCATAGCGTGTTTCAATAGAAATAAGCTTGTTCCAATCTAAAGTTACACCTAAGTTAGGTCTTAAAGCACTTGTTTGTGCACCTTCTTTAATATTGTTAACAATATTAAAGTTTTTAAAGACGCTAATATTAGATCCAGCTCTTAGTTTTAATGTAGTGATAGAATCTAATTTAACTTTTTTACTATAGCTACCACCTCCCCAAAGATCATAACCACCATCGGTATTTTCGTAAGTTGAGTTTCGTATAAATTCATCAGAAATAGATGTGCTAGAAATAATTTGATTTTTAAACATACTACCACTTATGTATAGATAAATACCTGTACCAGCTTGCCAATTAAATTTATTGAAATTAATATAAGCTCTGTGGTTTTGTGTTGGTTTTAATTCTGGGTTACCTGTAATTATATTTGATGGATTACTAACGTTTTCGAAAGGTTGAATCTGATTAATACCAGGTACTCTATTTGTTAAACGGTAATCTAAATATATAGAAGCTTTCGAGTCGAATCGGTATCTAAAACCAGCGTCTAAAGCGATGTTATTAAACTTTTTGTTTAAACTTAATTCAGGACGCAATTTGTCGTTGTTTTCTAAAGTTCTGTTTACAAAGCCTGTCTCGAAATTAAAACGCCACTTTTTTGTTTTATAAATTAATTCTAAAGAAGGTGTTTTTGCGATGTCGTTATAGGTAAAATCTGAACTTAAACTTTCATTAAAATCGGTATACTGTTGCGAAGAATTATTAAAATCATATGTGTCTTGCTTATTTTCTCTTTCATCACTTTGATAACTGTATTTAGCGTCTAAAAAGAATTTTTTTGCAACTAAAGGAAAACGATATGTTACCATGGTGTTTAAACCTACTAAATTATTTGAGATAGTACTTTCTTGATCTCTAGTTTCAGAGCTAGGGTTGCTTCCAAAAACGTCAATAGTTGATTTGTTTATTTCATCAGTATTAGATTCATCTATTTGATTTGTAATAGAAGCCTTAATAAAAGCACCATTTGAACCTAATTTTTTGGTAATATCAATAGTGTTTTTAAAATTATTGGCACTAGATTTAGCAAATGAATTACTCGTATAATTGTTGGTTAGAACATTACTTTCACTTAAAGATTCTTCCTCTCTACGATTATTTCCTTCTCTTTTGTTAAAAACAAAAGAAGGACTTATGTTAATTAAAAAAGTTGAATCTATTTCGATATCAAATTCGGTACTAACACTATGGTTATGATTTTCATCACTTGAGGTTGAGGTTGAGTTAGAAAAGTATTTTCTATCAGGAAGCGTATATTCTTTATTGCTTTTAGAAGCGTCATTTGAAGAACTACCCGAGTAAAAATAGTTAGCATTTATATCAACTCCTTTTCCGTATTGATCAGCATATGTTGCTCCTGCAGTTTTAGATTTTACAATTCCGCTACCTCCACCAAAACGTCTACCATTAATGCTAAAGCTACCATTGCCACCAATCCAGTTATTTCCACCACCAAACATTTTCTGAATCTCCCCAAAACTAAATCCAGGTGAATTTATATTGTTTGTACTAGCCAAAACACTAAAACGTTGATTGTTATCAAAGCGATTCACCATTGTGGCTCCTTCGTAACGTTTATCGGTTCCTGCACCACCAGATACTCTACCAAACCAACCTTTATTATTCTCTTTTTTAATGGTTAGATTTATCGTTTTGTTGTTTGCATCTCCTTTTTCACCAGAAAATGCCTCTGATTTTGATTTTGTATCTGTAATCTGAACCTTTTCAATAATTTCTTTTGTCAGGTTTTTAGTGGTGATACTAGGGTCGTTTCCGAAAAAAGGTTTTCCGTTTACTAAAATCTTATTTACTTCTTTTCCGTTAACTGTAATTTTTCCTTCTTCATCAACTTCAACACCTGGTAGTTTTTTTAACAAATCTTCAACATTAGCATCTTTCTTTGTTTTAAAAGACTTTACATTAAACTCTAATGTATCTGTTTTAATGGTAATAGGAGCTCTAGAAGTAACAATAATTTCATTTAGTAAATTACTTTCTTCTTCTAAGTTAATGGTTCCTAATTCAAAGTTCAACTTTTTATCTAAAGAAATAACTTTGTTAAAGTTATTCATACCAACATATGATATAAATAATTTTAAGTTTTTGTCATATGATTTACCCTCTAAAGAAAAAATTCCCTTATCATTAGAAATTGTATAAGAAACAATAGAGCTGTCTTTTACTTTTTCTAGATGAATAGTGGCAGCCTCAATAGGTGTTTTGTCTTTTTTTGAATTTATCTTACCAGATATTTTAAATTGATAAGATTGTGCTAAGATATTTGTAGCAAGTAATAAAGTAAAAAATAAAAGTAGTTTTTTCATGTTCTTAATAGCAAGTTAGTTTATTTAACAGGCAAAGAAATGAAAAAACTACTCTTAAAATAGTTAATTTATGTTAAAGCTATTTTACTTTTGTCTAAAATAAATGATAATCGGTACTCCGTTAAAATTATAATGTTGACGAAGTTGATTTTCTAAATAACGTTTGTATGGATCTCTAATATATTGAGGTAAATTTGCAAAAAAAGCAAATTGTGGCGTATGCGTAGGTAACTGCATACAATATTTAATTTTTACATATTTTCCTTTAATTGCTGGAGGCGGGTTTTGAGCTAGAATTTCTAACATCGTTTCGTTCAATTTACTTGTTTGAATACGACGTTTTCTGTTTTCAAAAACCTCTACAGCAGATTCTATTGCTTTAAAAATACGTTGTTTTGTTAATACAGAAGTAAAGATAATTGGAACATCACTAAAAGGAGCAATTGTTTGTCTTATTTTAGCTTCAAAATCACGCATGGTATTTGTTTCTTTCTCAATTAAATCCCATTTGTTAACGAGTATAACAACACCTTTTTTATTTTTTTCTGCTAACCAAAATATTTTTTCATCTTGCCCTTCAAAATCACGAGTTGCATCAATAACTAAAACCGCAACATCACAATGTTCAATAGCACGAACAGCTCGCATTACAGAGTAAAACTCTAAGTCTTCTTTTACTTTTGATTTTTTTCTAATTCCAGCAGTATCTACTAAGTTAAACTCAAAACCAAAACGATTATATTTTGTGTCAATAGAGTCTCTGGTTGTACCAGCTATATTGGTAACAATATTTCTGTCTTCACCAATTAACGCGTTAATAAATGATGATTTACCAGCGTTAGGACGACCTACAATAGCAAAACGAGGAAGTTCATTTTCTTCAACCTCTTCTTCTTCAGGAATTTCTTTGGCAACTGCATCTAGCAATTCACCAGTTCCACTACCGTTTATAGAAGAAATTGTGTGGTAGTCTCCTAATCCAAGATTGTAGAATTCAACAGCATCTGCATCACGCATGGCATTGTCTACTTTATTTACAGCCATTATAAGTGGCTTTTTTACTTGGCGTAATATTTTTGCAACTTCATTATCCATTGGAGTAATTCCCTGCTCAACATCAACTACAAAAACAATAATATCAGCTTCATCAATAGCTAACTGAACTTGTTTGCGTATTTCTCCTTCAAAAATATCATCAGAACCGACAACATATCCACCAGTATCAATTACAGAAAATTCTTTTCCGTTCCATTCAGATTTTCCATAGTGCCTATCTCTTGTAACTCCACTTACAGAATCTACAATAGCTTCACGACGTTGTACTAAACGATTAAATAAAGTGGATTTACCTACATTAGGTCTTCCAACAATGGCAACAATACTACTCATTTTGCAAAAATTTGTGCAAAGATACAACTTACGTTATGAAAATAAGCTGATTTTTAAATACTCTGCTATTTTTAATATTTTGTTATTTAATTATTTAAGCCATCAAATAATTATGAGTGTATTTGTCTTTGTGTAAAAAGGTTGTGATTGATAATGAGGGGGTTAGTCTTTATATCCGAAGCGTTTTAATTGACGTTCATTAGATCTCCAGTTTTTATTTACTTTCACGTAAAGTTCTAAAAACACTTTTTTGTCAAAGAATTGCTGTAAATCTTTTCTAGCTTCTGTTCCAACACGTTTAAGTGCAGCTCCTTTATGGCCTATAATAATACCTTTTTGGGTATCGCGCTCTACCATAATAATTGCACGAATTTTTATAATATCTTCTTCTTCTATAAATTCTTCTGTTTCTACTTCAACAGCATACGGAATTTCCTTTTTGTAGTGTTGTAATATTTTTTCACGTATTTTTTCGTTAACAAAAAAACGCTCAGGTTTGTCAGTTAATTGATCCTTCGGATAAAAAGCAGGTGCTTCTGGAAGTAATTCAACTATTTTATCAAAAACAACTTGTACATTAAATTTTTCTAAGGCAGAAATTACATGCACAAATGCATTAGGTACTTTATTTGTCCAATAAGTAACTTTTTCTTCAACTTCTTCTTGTGAAGATTTGTCTATTTTGTTGATTAATAAAATAATAGGGATTTCACTATGAATTATTTTATTAAAAAAAGCTTCGTTTTTTAATTCCTTTTCCCCAATCTCTACCATATATATTAACACATCGGCATCATCAAAAGCTGATTTTACAAAATCCATCATAGATTGTTGTAATTCATACGCAGGTTTTATAATTCCTGGCGTATCAGAAAATATAACTTGGTGATTATCATTATTTACGATGCCTAAAATACGGTGTCTTGTAGTTTGGGCTTTAGAGGTAATAATTGATAATTTTTCACCAACTAAGGCGTTCATTAAGGTTGATTTCCCAACATTTGGGTTTCCGATAATATTTACAAATCCAGCTTTATGTGTCATGGGGCAAAGATAAGTTGTTTCAATTAAAAAAGAATTTTTTTATGTACCTGTTATTGTTGTAGTTAAGAAAAAATTTGTTTTAAATAGCTGTTTTGTTAGGATAGAAGGAATAAATAGCGGTATATTTGCACTCGAAATCGCGGGATAGAGCAGTAGGTAGCTCGTCGGGCTCATAACCCGAAGGTCACT
>CAXHZZ010000005.1:0-56221 GCA_964021635.1 uncultured Tenacibaculum sp. | reverse complement strand
CTCCTTCGTATTCTCTTGTTTCTTTCTTTCCGAAAGCTTCAGCTAAACGAACTTGTGCAGCACACTGAATCTTAATAGACTCGTGGGCAAACTTAATTGCATCAGCCATTTCTTCTTCAGAAATCTCATCCATTTCACCTTCAACCATCATTACAGAATCAGCTGATGCTCCAATCATCATATCGATGTCAGATTCTGCTAATTGTGCTCTGGTTGGGTTAATTACAAATTCTCCATTTACTCTAGCAACACGTGCTTCAGAAATAGGGCATTCGAAAGGGAAATCAGATAACTGTATAGCTGCTGATGCTGCTAAACCTGCTAATGCATCTGGCATAACATCATCATCATGAGACATTAATTGGATCATTACCTGTACTTCTGAATGGTAATCTTTTGGAAATAATGGACGTAAAACACGGTCTACAAGACGCATTGTTAATATTTCACCATCACTTGGTCTTGCTTCTCTTTTAAAGAAACCACCT
Organism: uncultured Tenacibaculum sp.; assembly: GCA_964021635.1. Lineage (GTDB taxonomy): Bacteria > Bacteroidota > Bacteroidia > Flavobacteriales > Flavobacteriaceae > Polaribacter. The sequence continues at coordinate 55,733 of CAXHZZ010000005.1, read as the reverse complement.
GGGTAACGACCTGCGGCAGCAAACTTTTCTCTATAATCTACCGTTAGAGGTAAAAAGTCAACTGTTCCTGTTTTGTAGCTAGATACTACTGTACATAACAACATTGCTTTTCCCATTTGAACAACAACTGAACCATGAGCTTGTTTTGCTAACTTACCCGTTTCTAATGAGATGGTTCTTCCATCTCCAAGGTCAATGACCTCTCTAAATACTTTTGGAATCATAAATTTTAATTCTAAATTTTTAAATTGTTTGTTGTTGTGTTGTTATTGTTTGTTGTTGCAATGGAAATTCAAAATTGTTGTTAAAAATTTTGAGTTTTTTATATAAATTTCTGTTTGTTAGTCAGAAACGAATTTTTATAAAATAAAAAAGAGGCACGTTTATAGAGCCTCTTTTTGAAAGAAATTATTTTCTAATTCCTAATTCTTTAATAATCGCACGATATCTGTTGATTTCTTTTTTCTTTAAGTAATCTAACAAGCTTCTACGCTTACCAACCATTCTTACTAATGAACGCTCCGTATTAAAATCTTTACGATTTTGCTTTAAGTGCTCAGTTAAGTGGTTAATTCTGTGTGTGAATAATGCAATTTGACCTTCAGCTGACCCAGTATCGTTTGCTCCTTTACCGTGCTTAGTGAAAATGTTTTCTTTTACTTCTTTAGTTAAGTACATGCCAATATTATTTAAATGATTTTTATGTATATCAATGACTTTTTCATTGAAGTTGCAAATGTACAATTATTTTTTGATTGATATAATTATTTTTATAACAAAAAAGCTAGCAAACGCTAGCTTTTAATTATGCTCTTATTGGTTGATTTTGAATCAAATCAATATATAAATTTACTTGTTTTTTTAAGTTTTTACGCTCGTAAATTCCGTCTAAGAAACCGTGTTCTAATACAAATTCAGATCGTTGAAAACCTTCAGGTAATTCTTTACCCGTTGTGTCTTTTACTACACGTGGCCCTGCAAAGGCAATTAAAGCATTAGGTTCTGCAATATTAATATCACCCAACATTGCAAATGAAGCAGTTGTTCCTCCAGTAGTTGGATCAGTACATAATGATATGTACGGGATTTTAGCATCTGCTAATTGTGCTAGTTTTGCTGAGGTTTTAACCAATTGCATTAAAGATAATGATGCTTCCATCATTCGTGCCCCTCCAGATTTTGAAATCATTAAAAAAGGAAGTTCGTTTTTAATAGCATAATCAATAGCTCTTGCTATTTTTTCTCCTACAACACTCCCCATAGATCCACCGATAAAAGCAAAATCCATAGAAGCAATAACAATATTGTTTCCGTAAGATTTACCTACAGCTGTACGAACAGCATCTTTTAAACCAGTTTTCTTTTGTGCAGCTTTTAGGCGATCTGGATATTTTTTAGTGTCTTCAAACTTTAAAGGATCTTTTGATGTTAAAGTTGCATTTAATTCAACAAAATTATTGTCATCAAAAAATAGTTCGAAATACTCATGACTTCCAATACGAACATGGTATCCATCTTCTGGACTTACATATAGGTTTTTCTTTAGTTCATCAGTATCTATTACTTTACCACTAGGTGTTTTATACCACAAGCCCTTAGGCGTGTCTTTTTTTTCTTCGGTTGGGGTCTGAATCCCTTTGTCTGTACGTTTAAACCAAGCCATAGTTTAGTTTATATTTTGTTGTTTGTTTTTTGGTTAACTCTTTATATTTTAAGAAAAGAGCTGACGACAAATGTAAATGTTTTTTGTGAACTTTACTTTTTATAAATAAAAAAAAAGCACTTAGATTACTCTAAGTGCTTGTTTTATAGTGGTTATGAGTATTATAATGTGTTTACGTTATTTAAATCTTCGAAAGCCTTTTTAAGACGTGTTTTAAATGTTAATTCACCTTCTCTTAGCCATTTACGAGGGTCGTAGTGTTTTTTATTTGGTTTATCTGCTCCATCAGGATTACCAATTTGAGCAGCCAAGTATTCTTTTTTATCTAAAACATAATCACGAACACCTTCGGTAAAAGCATACTGTAAATCAGTATCAATATTCATTTTTATAACTCCGTAACCAATAGCTTCTCTTATTTCTTCTAGAGTAGAACCTGATCCGCCATGAAAAACAAAATCGATTGTGTTATGAGGAACATCGTATTTTTTTGAAATATATTCTTGAGAGTTCTTCAAAATTTTTGGAGTTAACTTTACGTTACCCGGTTTGTAAACTCCGTGAACATTACCAAAAGCAGCAGCGATTGTAAATTGATCGCTTACTTTCATTAATTCTTCGTAAGCAAAGGCAACTTCCTCTGGTTGTGTGTATAATTTAGAAACATCAACATCAGAATTGTCAACACCATCTTCTTCACCACCCGTTATTCCTAATTCAATTTCTAGAGTCATACCTATTTTACTCATACGAGCTAAGTATTTTTTACAAATTTCAATATTTTCTTCAATAGGCTCTTCAGATAAATCTATCATATGAGAACTGTAAAGAGATTTTCCTGTTTCTTTATAAAATTGCTCACTTGCATCTAATAAACCATCAATCCAAGGTAATAATTTTTTAGCAGCATGATCTGTATGTAATATTACAGGGATTCCGTAAGCTTCAGCTAATAAGTGCACATGTTTTGCTCCTGCAACAGCCCCAGCAATAGCAGCTTTTTCATTTTCATTTGATAAACCTTTACCTGCATTAAATTGAGCTCCACCATTAGAAAACTGAATAATTACTGGTGAGTTTAATTCTTTTGCTGTTTCTAAAACAGTATTAACAGTGTTAGAACCTACAACGTTTACGGCAGGTAATGCAAATTTTTTATCTTTAGCTAATTGAAATATTGCTTGAACTTCTTTACCGGTAGCAACACCAGCCTTAATAGTATGAGCCATTTTATTTATTTTTAGTTGTGTTTAGCGCATCAAAAATAAGAAATTTTCAACGTATTAATAGGAAATAACTACAAGTGAATTGATAATAATAATTAAAAAGGATAATTAATACCGATATTTAATACAGAACTAGAAAAATCGAAGTTTTTAAACCACCTATTGTTATCTAAGTAAGGTTCGTGTGCTTTAAAGCCTAGATCTAACCGGGCAATTAAAAACTTAAAGTCATAACGAAGTCCGAAACCAGAACCTACTGCTATATTTGTTAAAGATTTTATACTTTTAAACTTGGTACTGTCTTCAGTAAATTGAGAGTTAGTAATGTCCCAAATGTTCCCTGCATCAACAAATAAAGCTCCTTTTAAAGAACCTAACACATTAAATCGATATTCGAAACTCGATAAAAACTTTAAACTACCAATATTATATTCTAATCCTGGTTTTCTAGTTCCTGGCCCTAAATCATAAGTTCTCCAAGCTCTAATATCGTTTGATCCTCCTGCGAAGTAACTACGAGAAAATGGAATATTAGATTTATCATAGGTTATAATTGCTCCTAAAAAAGTACGATGCGCTAAAACGGTGTTATTGCCAAGATTCCAGTATTTCTTATATTCTATATCTGTTTTAAAATACTGAGCGATAGGAATTTTAAAAACTGTTCTTTGCCCTGTATTGTTTGTTTCGTTTGATAATAAGCCCATAACGTTTCCTGAATTGGCAATTCTTAGTTTTAGAAAAGAAAAACTAGCATCTTTAGCACTTTCTTGATTATTATAAGTATAGCTATAAGCTATTTCAGGAATTAAGAAATCAGAAGTAATTATATTATAACGATTAAAAATATTAAGGTTATTTTGATATTCTGTAGGGTTTGAAGCAGCAAAAGAATTGTCTCGAGAAACGTTTCTAATAAATTGAAGAATAGCTGTAGAATTACTAGGTGTATTGGCTGGCAGTGTATATGTAGCTGTTGCGTCATCTACATCTTTTAATTTTGAATACTCTGAAGCATAAATATTAAAATAATTATCAATATTTAAATTTCGTATATATTGGGTGTTAAAAAATTCTAACTGAATTGTTTTTTGTTCATTGTACTTCCATTTGTAATCAATACCAACAGAAATATTTTGATTATCAAGACCTATGTTTTTTTGAATACCTCCTCCTACAAAAAATTTTGTTCGAGGAAACATTTTTTTAGGCACAAGTTTGTGTAAACCAAAAGGAGCCATAAAACGAGGTACCTCTAAAGAAAGATCAGCACCAACTTCCCAACCAGGACCATTATTAGAATTAAAATAAGAGCCGAATGTTGATAGTTTAAAAATTTCAGCACCTTTAAAAGCATTTCTATTAGTTATTGAAAACTTTAAAGAAACATCGAAATTTCTAATGTTTGAACGCGATAATTCTGTATCTAAACCTAGGGTATATTTTTCAATTGGCGTTAAAAATACATTAGCTTCTAATTCATGATCATTTAATTCATTATAACGAATAGAAGTGGCTTTAAAATTCTTTAAACCTCTTAAATGTGTACGTGTTAAATTTCTTGTTATGTCGTTATAAGTGTTATTAGGTCTAATAAATAATGATTGAGATAAGAATTTAGGGTTGTATTTTAATTTTTTATGGGCATAAAAATTAATGCCTTCATAGGACGCAGAATCTTTATGAACGGAGTTCCTTTTGTTATAGGTGTAATCGGTGTAAACGTTTATTTTTTTTATTTTTTGAACTTTAAAAGGAACAACTTTGTCAGAAATACTAATGTTAACATTTGCCTTTTGATAGTTTTTTAGCGTGTCTATTTCAAAAGAAATGTAGTTTTCATTAAAATGATATACTCCTTTATTTCTAAATAAATTAACTAATCGATTGGCTTCCTTAATAAAATTACCATCCTTGTATTGGTCTCCAGATTTAAGAAAGCTTTTTTCTTTTAAGTCTTTATATATTACATCAAGAACTGGAGAGGATATTTTTGTGCTAATTGTATCTAAAAACGACGGTTTCCCTTTTGATACATTATAAGATATTGCTCCCTTTTTATTACCTACAGAATCTTTTTGAGAAGAAACACGTGATCGGAAATAACCTTCGGTTTGAAAATAAGCATTTAAATTGGCTACTGTTTTTCTTGTTTTTTTATCATCAATAATTACTGGGGCTTCACCACTATTTAAAAACCAATTATTAAAACCAATAAAACTTTTTGCTACTGAAATACTTTGTTTTTCAGAAAAAGCACTTTTTAAGAAAGAATATGTTTTTGGTTTTTGGTTACCCCATTGTGTAGGTGTTTGTGGACCTTCTGGATTACCTAAATTATAAAAGTATAGAGATAGGGGTATGCCTAAAGCTTTCGCGTTAGGTCGCTGTATAAGTAATTCAGTAATGTTTTCGTTTGAGTTTTTTACACTATCAACATAAATAGTGTTTTTTGTTAGCAACAACTCATTTTCTTTTACATATTTTATCGTATTACACGAACTGAATAAGACTACTAATAAAAAGAAGAAAGAAAGTTTTTTCATTAACTTTACGCCTCGTATTTTAAAGATCAAAAATACTAATTTTTAGTGGTTATAATGTGTTAAAAAAGATTTAATGAGTTTATCTAAAAGCAACCTAAAGTTAATAACAAGTTTACAGCAAAAAAAGTATCGCCAAAAGCACAAATTATTTGTAGCGGAGGGAATAAAAGTTGTAAAAGAATTATTAAACTCTTCTTTAGATGCATCGCATGTTTTTACGGTAGATGAATCTTTTATTGTTTCGAATGAAATAGCACGTACTGTTATATCAGATAATGAATTAAAAAAAATTAGCACTTTAAAAAATCCGAATAAAGTTTTAGGATTGTTTAAAATACCAGAAGATAAAGAAACTAAAGAAACAGGTTTAATAGTTGCTTTAGATGAAGTGAATGATCCTGGTAATTTAGGAACCATTATACGATTATGCGATTGGTTTGGAGTATCAGAGCTTGTTTGTTCTAAAAACACTGTTGATTGTTATAATCAGAAAGTAGTGCAATCTACCATGGGTTCTTTAACGAGAGTGAATGTGTCTTATGTTGATTTACCTGATTTCTTATCTAGCACACAATTACCAATTTATACGGCAGATATGGACGGAAGTAACGTTTATAAAGCGTCTTTGCCAGAAAAAGCTGTTTTAGTAATGGGAAATGAAGCAAACGGAATTTCAGCAGAAATATCAGCAATTGTAAAGCACAAATTAACCATTCCTAGGTTTGGCGAAATTCAGCAAACAGAAAGTTTAAATGTGGCTACAGCAACTGCTATTTTATTAAGCGAGTTTAAAAGAGGTTTAGAATAATCCGTTAATTTGAGCATCTATTCGATCGATAATAGAGCCTAAATCTTCTTGATTCCTAACGAAATCTAAATTATCAACATCAATAATTAACAATTTCCCTTTGGTGTATTTACTAATCCAAGCTTCGTAACGTTCGTTTAATCGACTTAAATAATCTATGCTAATTGAGTTTTCGTACTCTCTACCACGTTTGTGAATTTGTCCTACAAGTGTAGAAATATCGGCACGTAAATAAATTAATAAATCTGGCGGAGTTACCAAATTTTCCATTAATTCGAATAATGAAGAATAGTTGCTATAATCACGATTTGTCATTAAACCCATTGCATGTAAGTTGGGTGCAAAAATGTGAGCATCTTCATAAATGGTTCTATCTTGAATAATCTTTTTACCAGATTTTCTTAATTCTAAAACCTGACGAAAACGGCTGTTTAAAAAGAAAACTTGCAGATTAAATGACCAACGTTCCATTTCACCGTAAAAATCATCTAAATAAGGGTTTTCATCTACCGATTCGAAATGTGGATCCCAATTGTAATGTTTTGCTAGTAATTGTGTTAAAGTTGTTTTACCTGCGCCTATATTTCCGGCAATTGCTACATGCATATTTTTAGATATTTCAAGATGGTAAAATTACATAAAAAAAGGGATTTCAAAAGGTTTTAGCACATCAATTTATATCCGTAGCCTCGCACATTTACAATTTGAATATTTTCGTCGTGTTTTAATTTCTTACGTAGTTTAGAAATAAATACATCCATACTGCGTGCGTTAAAAAAATCGTCATTACCCCATAATTTTTTCAATATAAAAGAACGATCTAATATTTCGTTTTTCTTTTGATAAAGATGAAATAACAATTCAGATTCTCGATGTGTTAGTAATTCGGGTTCTGAATTAAAAAACAAAGTTTGTTTGTTGTGATTAAAAATGAAATTACCAATTGTTAATTTATCAGAAGTTGTTTTTAAAGATGTTCTTTTTAATAAAGAATGCACACGAACAATAAGCTCTTCCATAGAGAAAGGTTTTTTTAAATAATCGTTGCCGCCATGTTCAAAACCTTCTAAAACATCTTTCGTTTGCGATTTAGCCGTTAAAAAAATAATAGGAATATGTTTGTTTTCTAAACGGATTTCTTTGGCTAAAGTAAAACCATCTTTTTTAGGCATCATAACATCTAAAACCAATATATCGGGTTGCTCTTTTTTATAAAAACTCAAAGCTTCTTCACCATCTTGAGCATGAAAAACTTCAAAATCTCTTGTCTCTAAACTTTCTTTTATAATTTGCCCTAAACTAGGTTCGTCTTCTGCTAATAATAATTTTATTTTTTTACTCATTTGGCAACGTAATTTTAAAAGTAGTTTCTTTTGTGGTTGAAGTTAAAGAAAGAAAGCCGTTGTGTTTTTCTATAATTTTTTTAGAATAATACAAGCCAATTCCAAAGCCTTTTACGTCGTGTGTGTTTCCTTTGGGAACACGATAAAATTTTTCAAATATTTTTTCTTGTTGATTTTTCTCAATCCCTTTTCCGTTATCAGTAATCGAAATTACGATATTGTTTAATACAAATTCTATCTTTATTTGTATTGTATCTCCTCCATATTTTATGGCGTTGTCTATAAGGTTAGAAACAGCATTTTCAAAATGAAAAGCATCTAATTTTGTAATTAATTTAGCAGTGTTTGTTGAGAAATAAATGTTTTTATCAATCAATATTTGCTGATATTTTTGAGATGTTTTCTCTATTAAATTAATAATATTTATTGGTTCCTTTTGCAACATTAAATTCTCACTATCTAAAGTGGCGGTTTCTAATAATTTTTCTACCATTTGATGCAGTTTTTTAAGTTGCACCGAAGAAATAGAAAGGTATTTTTTAGTTTTCTCTTTATCGTTAAGCATATTAAAATTATCAATAGCTTCAATAGCTGTAGAAATTGTAGTTATAGGTGTTTTAAATTCGTGCGTAATGTTGCTTATTAAATCGTTTTTAATTTCTGCCAACTCTTTTTGTTGATTGATAACATTTAACAAATAAAATAAACTAGAAATTACGGCAAGCGATAATAGTAAGGACAAAATGATTCCTGTAGAGCTTCTTTTTAAAGCCTCGTAGGTTGGGTTTTTATAATAGAGATTAAATTTTTCATCAGCTTTTAAATAGGTGGATTTAGCTTCGGTTTTAAGAAACGATTTTGTGTCGTTGGTTTTGTTGCCGTAAAAAAGAGTGTCTTTTTTTAAGTGATTAAAATAATATTGAGTGTTTATTCCTTTATTAATAAGTTCTTTTGATAAGATAGAATCAATACTCTTATAATTTATAGTGTCGTTTTGTATCGCTATAAAAATAGTTTGTAATCCTTTTATCAGTTTTAAACTATCGGTGGCTTTTTTACCCAAGAATAGTTTAATTTTTTCAGTTTTTTTATTTGTTATGTCTTTGTTGGCGCCTGAAGAAATATTTTTAGAAACTTTTACACTACTTTTTAATGGGGTAGATTTAATCTTATCTTTATTAAAAATAGATTCTATAAAAGAGGAGTCCATTTTTTTAAAATCTTCATCATCACTATTTATTTCAATCGAGGTTATTTTAAAAGAAAGACTATCTTTTAAATGACTTGGCTTTTTCCTTTTTTTTATTCCTGATGTTTTAAAAATGTTATTCCAAATTCTCTTCTTCTTTAATTTATCAGAAGCTGTAAGGTTTTCTGGTTCTACAATTGCAAAATGATTCTTTTTAGAAAGATTTACATAATAAGCTTCAATTGAATTGTCTAAACTTATCTGAATTTCATTTAAAACACGCTGCTTATTTTGTTCATAGTTTTTATAGTTCCAATACAACTGTACTCCAATTGTTGTGAGTATAGTTGTAATGATAAAATATAAAATCCAACGATGTTTTTTGTTTTCCATGTATCAAAGATAAGTAGTTAACTGTAATTACAATAACGACTTAACACTCGTTAACATTGGTTAACTTAAAGTAAACGTTGATCTGTTCATATTTGTAGTGTAGAATTTAAAAGATAATAAAAATGAAAAAAATTATTACCATATTATTAATTTGTTTGTCTAGCATTATGTACTCTCAAGAAGATAATACAACGGCAGAGATAAAAGAAACTAATGTAACAACATTAATATTTTCAGTAGATTCTGTTAAAGAATTAAAAAGTATTAATTGGAATGATGTTAAAGAGATTTTTAATGAAAATACTAATAAGAAAGAAAAAGTAATTTTAGGTTTTAAGGTTAAGAATAATAAAAAGAATTCTAATTTAAAATACAAACATAGTTTTCAGGTAGAAGGAGAATTATCTGATTTAAGCGAAACAATTAAAGTAGTGGAAAAAACAATTAAAGTAATAGAAAATTTATAAAAAATGAAAAAAGCAATAGCAATAATAACACTGTTTTTAAGTATCTCAATTTATGCACAAGACTTTCAAGGAAAGGCTACTTATAAAACGCATAGAAAAGTAGATTTTAAAATGAAAGATAAGAAAGGAGGCAATTCAGATCTTCAAAAACAATTACAAGCACAATTGTTAAAGCAATTTCAGAAAACTTATACGTTAAATTTTACCAAATCAGAATCTACTTATAAGCAAAATGCAGCATTATCTACTCCGCAAGTTCAAAACGGAGTAAGCATCAAAATCATGGGGAATGGTGGTGGAACGGATGTTTTGTATAAAAATGTTGCTGATAAACGATTTGTAAATAAAACTGAAATTAGTGGAAAGCGATTTCTTATTAAAGATAAATTAAGTGAACTTGATTGGGAGATGACAAGCGAAACCAAAAACATTGGTAATTATACTTGTTATAAAGCAACAAGAAAAAGAGAAGAAACTAGAACTTCTTTTTCTATGACAGACGGAGAAAAAGAAAAAAACGAAGAAAAAGTAATTATAGAAACAGTTGCTTGGTACACACCACAAGTGCCAGTAAGTAATGGTCCTGGAGATTTTTGGGGATTACCAGGTTTAATATTAGAAATTCAAGACGGAAAACAAACGATAGTTTGTACCGAAATAGTAATGAATCCGTCAGATAAAGTTCAGATTAAAGAGCCATTAAAAGGAAAAAAAGTTACTCAGAAAAAATTCGATAAAATAATGGATGAACATACAAAAGAAATGATGGAACGTTTTAAAAGTAAGCGTAAAAGTAAAGATGGTAGTTCATTTAGTATTCAAATACAAGGGTAGTATTAAACCTTTTCAGTTTTGTGAAGTCTAACACTTAATTACAATTAATTGTTCTAATATTTAAAAGCAAAAATGAAACAAATTACAACCATCTTTTTTCTGTGTATTTCTATTACGATTTTTTCACAGGCTAATTTTCAGGGTAAAGCAGTGTATCAATCCAAAACAACAATGAATAGCGATTTTGGAGGAAGACAAATGTCTGAAGAACGAAAAAAACAAATTATGCAACGTATGAAAAGTATGTTGGAAAAAACATTTGTTTTAAGTTTTACAAGAGAAGAATCAATTTACAAAGAAGAAGAAAAATTAGCTGCACCAACAGCTGGCGGAAGAGGTTCTAGATTCGGCGGATTTACAGGTGGAGGAACAAAATATAAAAACATAAAAGAAGGAGCTTTGCTAGAGTCGACAGAATTTTTTGGTAAAAAATTTTTAATTTCTGAAAACGAAAGCAAACCAGAATGGGAGTTAGGAAGTGAAACAAAACAAATAGGTAATTATACCTGCTTTAAAGCAACTTTAGTGAAAGAAAATAATGCTTTTGATTGGAGAAGTATGCGAAGACCTAGAAGAAATGAAGCTAAAAAAGACTTAACAAAAGTTGAAAAAGAATTACCAAAACAAACACTAGTTACTGCTTGGTATACACCACAAATACCTGTTAGTAACGGTCCTGGAAATTATTGGGGTTTACCTGGCTTAATTTTAGAGATTAATGAAGGGAGAACAACTATTTTATGCTCAGAAATAACAATGAATCCGTCTGAGAAAATCGAAATTGAAAAACCCGAAAAAGGAAAGAAAGTTACTAGAGAAGCATATGTTAAAATGATGAAGGATAAGATGGAAGAAATGAGAGATCGTTTTAGAGGCGGAAGAAGAGGTAGCGGAAGAGGTGGTAGATTCTAAATAAAACACAATAATATACACATGAAAAAAATACTACTAATAGCTATTTTTATAGCTACATGGATATCTAATGCCCAAATTACACTTAAAGGAGTTGTTAAAGACAGCATTGGTAACCCTTTAGAAATGGCAAATGCAATTGCGATTAATACGGTTACTAAAAAATTAGATTCTTATGGTTTTACTGATGCCAACGGAAACTATAAATTAAACCTTAAAAAAAATACAAGCTATAGTATAAAAGTAAGCTACATTGGTTTTAAAACAGCTGATGTGCTTGTAAAAACTGAAGAGGACAATGTCAAAAAAGATATTACTTTAGGTAAAGATGATAGTTTAGATGAAGTAAATATTACCTACAAAATGCCTGTAACTGTAAAAGGTGATACCATTGTTTATAATGCTGATAGTTTTAAAAACGGAACAGAAAAAAAATTAGAAGATGTATTAGAAAATCTTCCTGGGGTTGAAGTAAATGATGACGGAGAAATTGAGGTAGAAGGTAAGGCAGTTAAAAAAATAATGGTTGAAGGAAAAGATTTTTTTGATGGCGATACAAAAATAGCCACAAAAAATATTCCTTCTGATGCTATTGATAAAATTGAGGTTTTAAAAAACCATAGTGAAGTAGGACAAATGCGCAGTGTAACCGATAATGAAGATAATGTGGTTATAAATATAAAATTAAAAGAAGGTAAGAAAAATTTTTGGTTTGGAGAAGTAACAGCCGGTTTGGGAGTAGGAATGGCCGATAATAGGTACATTGCAACACCTAAACTATTTTATTACAATCCAAAATACAGCGTAAATATTATAACCGATGTAAATGATATAGGAGAAGTGCCATTTACAATGAGAGACTATTTTAAGTTTACTGGTGGTTTTAGAGGTTTAAGTGAAAATAACGGAACAAACTTTAATGTAGGCTCTAGTGATATTTCGTTTTTAACGCTAAGAAACAATAGAGCAAAAGAAATTGAATCTAAATTTGGTGCAGTGAACTTTAGCTATTCACCAAAGAAAACATGGGATTTAAGCGGATTTGCAATTTATTCAGGCAATGAAACGGATATGGAAGAAGCAACAAGAAGTATATATTCTAATGCAGGAGTAGATAGAAATAATGTGCCAGCTTATAACGAAAACGACCCGTCATCTATTAAGTATATTGATACAGAACAAACAGAAAATATTACAAATCAAACAAGTGATTTAGGATTGTTTAAAATAAGCTCAAGCTATAAACCTAACAGTGATAATCAATTCGATTATGATATTTTTGCGAAAATATCTAAGCAAAAACAACTACAAAACACTTTATCAACTCGAACTTATTTAAATGCTGATGATGAAATAGTACCGATTAATCAAATTTCAGAACAGAGTCCGTTTTCTATGAATCAAAATTTAAAATATTATTATACTTTAAATGGAAAAAATATTTTTGCTTTTGAAGCGCTACATTTATGGCAAGATGAAGATCCTTTTTACAATGCAGAATTAGAAAAATTATCTTTTGCTAATTTAATAGGTGTAGATATAAATGCAAATCCGTTTAATTTAGGTCAGAATAAAAGAATAAAAACTAATAAATTTGATGCTAAATTAGATTACTTCTATGTTATAAATCCTAAAAGTAATTTAAATATTACTTTAGGTACCACGCAAAGTAACCAGCAATTTAATTCAGATATTTTCGAAATTTTAGGAGGTAATAAAAGTACGATTGGTCAAATTACTAGTCAAAATGATGTAGATTTTACATTTAGTGATATATACGCAGGTTTACATTATAAATTTATAACAGGTATTTTTACTTTTAATCAAGGTTTTACGGCGCATAATTACATTTCTAAAAACACACAGTTAGCTGCTGAAGTAAAAAATAGTTTCACTAAAATTTTACCTGATGCTTCCATCAAAATTAGTTTAAAAAAATCTGAAACCTTACGATTAAGATATAATATGCAAACTAGTTTTACCGATGTAAATCAGTTAGCAGAAGGTTATGTATTTAATAACTACAATAGTTTGTATTCGGGAAATAGAGAGTTAGAAAATTCTTTATATCACAATGTAAGTTTGAATTATTTTAGTTTTAATATGTTTAATTACACCAATATTTTTGGTTCTATAAATTACAGCAAACGTATAGACGTAATAAAAAGCAACACACAGTTTATTGATGTGAATAGTGTTAGAACATCTGTTAACTCTGCTTTTCCTGATGAAACAATTTCGGCAAGAGCAAATTTTCAAAAAAGTTTTAGAAAGTTTAAAGTACGTTTAGGAGGTAATGTATCGCAAGCTAAATCTAATAGTTTAATTACCAGTCGTCAAACAAATATAGCAGCAAATCGATTAACAAAAACATTTACACAATCATACACATCAAGGTTTAGTACAAACTTTAAAAATGCACCAAATTTTGATGTTGGTTACAACGTATCAATAAACAATTCTGATATTGGAGGAATTAAAAATTCGTTTACCACGCACAGTCCTTATGCGAACTTAGATATTTTCTTTTTAAAAGAATTTATATTTACATCTAAATATACTTTTAATAAAGTAATTAATGAAGGAAGAACTATTGATGAATATGGGTTTTTAAGAGCTGATTTAACTTACCAGAAAAAAGATAGTAAATGGGAATATAAACTAAGTGCTACCAATTTATTAGACTCAGCTGGATTAAATCAAAACAGTAGTAATGATATTTTTGTAAGTAACTCTACTTATGTAATTCAACCAAGAATAGCAATGTTTACTATAAAGTATAATTTATAGTTTTAAAATTACACATAAAAAAAAGCGAGTTTAATAGCTCGCTTTTTTTTATGTGTAAAGATAATTACTTAATTATTATTTTTCTTGTTGTAAGCTTTCCATCATTTTGAACTTGTAGTAAATAAATACCACTACTTACTTTAGGAAACTGAATTTCTTCATTGAATTTACTTGAAATGGTAGAAAAACTTTGAGTGTCTAGTAAATTACCTGCAAAGTCGAATAATCTAACAACGGTTAATTCTTTAACTTTTACTTTAAAATCGACAGTAATTGTTCCTTCAGAAGGTATAGGGTATAGGTTTAAATCGGTAAATAAACTTTTATCTGTAGCGAAGTTTTCTTCAACGTTTATCGTATAATCTTCAACTTCACCGTTAAAATCTAATTCACAAGACCTTGCAAATTCATTTAATTTTGTTGAAACTCTTAAGGTAGTTGTACCAATTAAGGCATTGTCAGGAACTGATATTGCTTCTCTGTTAGATGTGATGTCGTAAGCTTCATCAGCATCAAATAAACAGTTTTGGTTCCAGTCGATCCAAGCATATGTTTTTATGTCACTATTTCCATCTGAATTAATAGTTGTGTTTATATCATAGCTTTCTCCTCTTACGACACCTGTAGCTATTGATTTAAAATCAGAATATCCACTTGTTTTAGTTGAAGTATTATCAATTTCACCAAAAGTAACATTGGTTATACTTATTTGAGAAACTGTATTACCAGATGATTTACAAAGATCATCATTAACGTTTAATACAATGTCAATCGATTTAGTTATTGATGAAGTTCCTGTTAATTTAAAGGCGTAATCTCCTTTTTCAACATTATTTAAATTCGTAACAGTTACTGTAACTGTACTATTAGAATTAACAGTTGCTGTGCTTAGGGTTGCACTTGCATTTGCAGGAAGATCAGATGTTGTAAAAGTAACTGTTTCATTAAAGTTATTAAAAGTTTTATAGTCTATTATGTAAATAAACTCATTAGTTGCTTTATTACATATAGAACCACCACCTGTTGTGTTTTCTATAGTAAAATCTGGGGTAATTGTAATAGTATAATCTTCAACTTCACCATTAAAACTTAATTCACAAGAGTTAGGATCACCTTCATCAACCAACTTTGTGGTAATTCTTAGAGTGGTGCTACCGGCTAAAGCATCTGTTGGAATAGTAATTGCCAAACCACTATTACTAGTTGCTGTATTGGCATTTGTAACAGTTCCTAAGTCATATTGTTCACCGGCATCAAATAAACAGTTTTGGTTCCAATCTATCCAAGCAAACGTTTTTGTAGTATTATTACCGTCAGAATTTGCATTAACAGCTAAATTATAAGTATTTCCTGTTATTACTTCTGTAGCTATTGATTTAAAATCTGAATACCCAGCTGTTTTAGCAGAGCTATTATTGATGCCTGCAAAATTAACAAGGGTTGTACCTATTAGAGAGCTTGTAGTTCCTTCGGATTTACAAATAGTATCATTTACATTAAAATTAATATCGATAGATTTTGTAACAGAAGCTGAAGTTGCTGTTACGATCATTATATAATCACCAATAACGGCATTATTTAAATTAGAAAGTGTTAAATCTATAGCGCCACTAGTGTTTACAGTTGTAGGGCTAAATGAGCTTGTTGCACCTGTTGGAATACCTGTAACAGAAAAACTAACGTTTTCGTTAAAACCAAACAACGTTTTAAAATCAAAAGTAAAACTTTGCTCGTTTATAGCTTGATTACAAATAGATAAATTACCAGTTGTATTTGTTAAGGTAAAATCTGGTTGTGGCTCTTCTTCAACTATAATAGTATAATCTTCAGTTTCTCCCCATTCGCTTGTGTGATCAGCATCACAAGCGCCTTCGCCATTAGGGGCAGAGCTCTCGAAATATTCAATAATAACTCTCATTCTAGTTTCTCCTAATACAGCATCATCAGGAACTCTAATGTTTAAGGCTGCAGTAGCAACATCTTCTAATTTGTTACCTAAGTCATATCTTTCTGTTGCATTATCAAATTTATAATCTTGGTTCCAGTCGATAAAAACATAACAATGATCTTGATACCCAGCAGTATTAAAGGTTACATTAACTTGATGACTTTGTGTTCTTTTAATAGTTGTAGATATAGAAGTAAAGTCTTCATATCCATCTACAGTATCATTTCCAGAATTATTATTAATACTATTAAAAGTAACATTTGTTATGTGCTCTGCACCATTTGCTTCATCTGTAAAGGAAGAAGTACAGTAAGAGGGTGTTTCGGTTGTAAATTCATTGGTAGCAGAGTTAGCACCTTCACCACATTCATTTATTGGTTTTACACGCCAATAATATTTTGTAACACCACTTAATGGAGTTGAAGGAATGTAAGTGTTGGTTGTTACTGTTTCGTTAATTACGGTTGTTGTAAATCCAGCATCTGTAGCAACCTCAATATTATAAGAAGTTGCATTTGCATCGGCTACCCATTCAAAGCTAGGGCTCACACTTATGTTTGTAGCAGTATTTGCAGGATTTGTTAAAGATATCGTAGAAAAATCGGTTCCTATTACCTTTAATGCAGCATTCGCTGTTTGAGAAACTGAATCAGATTCAGCATTTACAACAACTGTATAATCTTGTTGAGCTGTTCCGTCTAAGTTGCTTATAGTCATAACAACATTCCCATTAGCATCAATAGTAGTAGGAGAAAAAGCAACATTAGCATCTGTAGGTAAATCTATAGCAGATAAATTAACTGTTTCAGAAAAACCATTAATAAATTGAAAGTTTAAAGTATACTCAACTGTATTGTCTCCTACATTACAAACAGTTTGTTGGTTGGTTTCATTTGAAACTATAAACGTAGGTCCTGTTTCGATAATTGTAAAATTTGTTGCATTTACATTGTAAAAAATATTATCAGCAGCTTCTACAAGTATACGTGCAGTAGTTGTTGGGTTATTTGGTATTGTAATATCTTCAGTACCATCATTAACTATGTTTTCTTTTAATAATATAGGAAAAGTAACTCCGCCATCGGTAGAAAGCCTAATGTTAACATTGCTACAGTTTATAGGAGCTTGATCTGACGTTCCTTTATTCCAAGTTACTGTTTGCGAAGAGCCAATACCCCAAGTTACGCTAGTGTTAGGAGCAGTAACTGTAAAAGCCTCAGCATCTGTTACTGTTACTGTTAAATCATCTCTATCAGAACTTCCACCGCCAGTATTATTGTCTCTTACAGTAAGTGCAAAATTTAACTCTCTTGCAACAGAAGGTAAAACAATCCATTCATCTGAACCTCCATTTACCACATTTGTTAACGTAGGTAAGTATCTATTTGGTGATGAGCTTGAAGGTAAGGATCTAAATGCAGGACCCGCTGTGCTTGTTGATTCTAAAGGGATACTAGCTGACTCTGTATCTATTTGTTCCCAGTTGTATGTTAAACTAGCAAGTCCTTGAGCATCTGTCGCTGTTGCTTTTAATATAAAGGGGGTTGATTTAGGGATACTTACGTTGTTACCCGCATTTGCTATTGGTGCATCATTATTAGTATCTGTTTGAGCAGCACAATCGCCTCTGTTTTGTACATGTGCCCACATTTGAGCAATACTAACTGCATGAAAATAATCATCACTATTATTTTGTACGTTTTGAGGTGAACAAATACCTGCATATGCCATAATGGTTGTACCACTTCCTGGCTCTACAGAGGTAGCACCAATGTTACCACCACAATTACCTGCTGTTCCGTTAAATGTATGTGTGGCTCCAAATTGATGCCCTAATTCATGAGCTACATAATCAATGTCAAAAGGATCGTTTGTAGGTTGCCCACTACCTGTAATACCACTAGCTTTAGATCCTGTTACACATACAGATCCTAGTTGAGCCAAACCACCACCACCAGTACTAAAAGTGTGTCCAATATCGTAATTAGCATTTCCAATTATGTCATCACATTTTTGCTGACTTTCATCAATTAAACTATTTGCATCATTGTTGCTTAAATCATCAGTAGCAGCATCTAAAAATATTAATTTGTCATTGTCGTTAACGATAACCATTCTAACAGCTAAATCATTTTCATAAACTGCGTTTACTCTAGTTATTGTTACGTTCATTGCTGATAAAACAATGGCTTTTCTTTCTGTATCGTTTGTAGGTGTAGAGCTAGCTCTATTAATATGAAACTGAGAATATTCACCTGTAGCGGCAATTGCAATTCTGAAGGTTCTTAATTTACCATCGTTCGCATTTCTTTTTAAATTTGTTGATGCTACTATTTTATTAGCAGATGTTTTAATTTCGCAAGAAAAATCATTTTTAGTCGCAGTTAAATCTTCTCGCTTATAAACAAGATATTGTTTTTGATCTTTTGTAAACGGATCTATATATATAGTGCTTTCTTTTCCAGAATGGATTAACGCATGAAAACCATTGGTACCAATACTAATTTTAGCTACAGCAGTAGGATCATCAATTCCCTTAGCAGAATATGATTTAATCATCGGGAATTTTGCGGCTAATCTAGGTGCTAAATATGATGTTTCTACAATAGAAAATCTTTTTAACTCTCCTTTAGAATTAGGAAGTGTGATTATGTTTTTACTACTTTTTGATTTTAAATTAACTAAATGATTTTTAAAGCCATCTAAGTTTAAAGATGCTAAAGCATATTTATCTGGATTGTTGTCTCTAGCAAGAATTTCATTTTTTTGAAATGAGCTAACTTTTTTAGAGGTATTGTTCCAAAAATTTTGTGAGAACGAATTACTCGTGCAAAAAGTAAAAATTAATACTACTAAAAGTGCGATCTTTTTATTCATAATTATCTAGTTAATCGGTATAGAATATAACAGCTTAAAGCTAATTTTCCCTACCTTTGGGGACTTGTTTATATACAAATTTATGAATAAAAAAATAAGAGTCAGTGATTTAGGCCAAAAAGATTACAAAGATACTTGGGATTATCAGGCTCAGCTGTTAGATGAAATTGTTTCTTTAAAAAGACAAAAAAGAAATAATGTAGAAGGAATTATAACACCAAATCATTTTTTATTTGTTGAACATCCGCATGTTTATACATTAGGTAAGTCTGGTGATATGAGCAACTTATTGTTAAATGAAGATGGGTTAAAAGAAAAAAATGCTACTTTTTATAAAATTAATAGGGGAGGAGATATAACATATCACGGTCCCGGACAAATAGTGGGATATCCTATTATCGACTTAGAGAATTTCTTTACAGATATTCATAAATACTTGCGTTTACTAGAAGAAGCGATTATATTAACAATAGCAGAATATGGCTTAAAAGGAGAGCGTAGTGAAGGTGAAACCGGAGTTTGGCTTGGAGTTGGAACACCATTTGCTAGAAAAATTTGCGCTATGGGAATTCGTGCAAGTAGGTGGGTTACCATGCATGGTTTTGCTTTAAATGTAAATGTGAATTTAGGATATTTCGATAATATTATTCCGTGCGGAATTAGAGGTAAAGCGGTTACTTCGATGGAAGCTGAACTCGGTAAAAAATTATCGGAAGAAGAAGTAAAAGAAAAAATATTAAAACATTTTAAATCACTTTTCGAGGTTGAAGAATATATTAATGCATAAAAAAGGGTTGACATTGTCAACCCTTTTTTATGTGGAATTCTAAAAATTATTTTTGAGCTTTAATATCAAAAGAAAGTTCCATTAAGTCGTTAATGAATTTATCTTTTAAGGCAGCATCAAACTTTTTAGAACTATAAGTTACCCCAAAATCAGTTCTGTCAATACTAAAAACATCACTTTTAAAAGTAGCAGTACCTTCGTTTTCAGTTACAGTAGCAGGAATTGTAATACTTTTTGTAGTTCCCCTAAGTGTTAAATTACCAGTTACATGTAATTTACCGCCTTTAGTTTCTGAACTAGCAACTACAAATTTAGCAGTAGGAAACTTCTCTACATCAAAGAAATCTGCATTTTTTAAGTGCTTTTCTAATTTTTCTTTACCATTACCAGCTTCTAAATCTAAACAAGAAATAGAGTTCATGTCAATAACAAACTCACCTGAATTAAGCACACCGTTTGTAATATCAAATAAACCTTTTTCGATACTAACAACCCCGTTATGAGAACCTGTTGGTTTGTTTCCTTTCCAAGTAACAGTAGATTCAGCAACGTTTGCTTTGTAAGAATTAATTACATTTTCTACTTTTTTTACGTCTTTAACTTCTTCGTTAGCAGTTACTTTATTTTTTTCTGATTTACAAGAAACAGCAGTAATTGCTATAAGAGCAATGGCTAAAATTGATTTTTTCATTATGATTGATTTTTAATTATTGATTTTATTGACTACAAATGTAATTAAAAAATAGTTTCCGTGGAAGTTATTTTTTTATTAAGATTTTATTTATAACAAAAGAACTTGCTTGTAGGCCAAAAGCAGCAGGCATATAACTAATAGTTCCGTAAAAAGATTTTTTAAAATTTGTACCGTTTGTAAGTTGTAAACTTTCGGGTATTTGAACTTCTTCAGAATAAACAGCCATTACACCTTTGTTAACATTTAGTTCTTTTAACCTCTTTTTTAGCGCACGTGCCATTTTACAGTTTTTAGTTTTACTAATATCTTTAACAACAACTTTGCTTGCATCTAGCTTTCCGCCAGCACCCATGGAGCTTATTAGTTTTACTTTTTTTCTTCTAGCCGCAACAATTAAATTAATCTTAGGCGTAATGCTATCAATACAATCTAAAACGTAATCATATTCCTTGCTCACTATTTCAAAAGCCCTGTTTGGTGATAAAAACTCTTCTAAGACCTTTAATTCTATTTGAGGATTTATGTCTTTAATCCTGTCAGCTACTACATTTGCTTTCGATTTGCCAATGGTGCTTTTTAAAGCTGGTAATTGCCTGTTTATATTTGTTTCATCAAATGCATCACCATCAACAATTGTCATTTTACCAACACCAGCTCTTGCTATAAATTCTGCAGCAAATGAACCAACACCACCCAAACCAACAATTAAAATATTTGCATTATAAAGTTTTTCAATTCCTTCTTTCTGAACTAATAATTCCGTTCTCTCTAACCAACTCATTTTATAAATATTGTATTAAAATTTTGATGTATCTTTTCTTGTAATTTTTCTGTTTCTATACCTTTTATTGAAGCTGCTTTTTGGTAAATAGCACTAATATCAATTTCATCGGAATCAGTTTCTAAAAAAACAGTATCTAAAGAAATCTCTTTAAAAGTTTTTTGCAATTTAGTAGCAGTAGTTAATGCTTTTCCGAAGGATAAAAAACAGCCATTTTTTATAAGTGATAAAGCCACTTGACTATTTTTGTTAAAACCATGGATAATCCATTTTTGTTGAGGTTTTAGCGTTTTTTTTAAATGAAATAGCTCTTCAAATGATTTTACACAATGTATAATCAATGGTTTTTGATATTTTTCTGATAAATGAATCTGTTTTTTAAAAACAGTTAATTGAAGTTCATAATCCGTTTTACATAATTTATCTAAACCGCATTCACCAACAGCAAAACAGTTTTTAAGTTGTAATTGTTGTTTGATAAAATGAATTTCGGAATCAATTTCTTCCTCTTTAATATTCCAGGGATGAATTCCGATAGAAAAAGGAATGCTAAAATCTATTGATTTGGGCTCACAATTTAAAATTGATATCGTTGAATTGTCATTAGATTTATGATGCGTATGTACGTCGATAAATTTCATAATCAACGTTTTTATACCTTGTTTTTAGTATCGATAATAATAGTAACAGGACCGTCGTTTAATAATTCAACTTTCATATCGGCACCAAACTCACCTGTTTGTACTTTTTTACCTAAATCTTGTTCAAACTGATGAATGAATTCTTTATACAAAGGGATTGCAATTTCTGGTTTAGCAGCTTGCATATAACTTGGGCGATTGCCTTTTTTAGTAGAAGCTTGTAAAGTAAATTGACTTACAATAATAGCATTACCTAAACTATCGATTAACGATTTATTCATAACGCCATTGGCATCATTAAAAATACGAAGATTGTTTATTTTTTTTGACAACCAATCAATATCTTCTTTCGCATCCTCATTCGTAATACCTAAAAGAATGAGTAATCCGCTTTTAATATCAGCAACTTTTTCACCTTCAATAGTTACGCTTGCTTTAGATACTCTTTGAATAACTGCTTTCATTTATTCTTGATCTTTTTCCCAAATATCAGTACGATAATGTTCTTCTTCTCCTTCTAAAATTTGTAAATAACTTTTATAGCGAGACCATGAAACTGTATCTTCTTCTAAAGCATCTTTTACAGCACATTTTGGCTCGTTTACGTGAATACAATTATTGAATTTACAATCTTGCTTTAACGCAAAAAACTCTGGAAAATAATCGCCTAATTCTTCTTTATCAATATCAACAACACCAAAACCTTTAATACCTGGCGTGTCAATAATTCTTGCATCTTGTGATTTTTCGAGATTTAAATCGAACATTTCAGCAAATGTAGTGGTGTGTTTTCCTTGATTATGTTGATCAGAAATTTCTTTGGTTTTTAAATTTAAAGAAGCGTCAATAGCATTTACTAAAGTTGTTTTTCCTACTCCAGAATGTCCAACAAACATAGATGTTTTTTCGAGCATCATTTTTTTAATCAGGTCAACATTTGTGTTTTCTTTAGCAGATACTTCTATACATTTATAACCGATAGTTTCATAAATGTCTTTTAAATATAAAATCTCTCCACGTTCTTCTATTTCGTAGGAATCTATTTTGTTAAAAACTAAAACAGTATCGATTCGATAAGCTCTTGTTGATACCAAAAAGCGATCGATAAAAGTGGTAAAAGTAGGCGGGTTGTTAATGGTAATTAATAAAAAAACCTGATCGATGTTAGAAGCAATAATATGTGTTTGCTTAGATAAATTAACAGATTTACGAACAATAAAATTATCGCGTTCATGAATTTCTGTAATAACTCCGGTTTCTTCATTATTTTTAGTTTCAAGGTCAAAATCTACCTTGTCGCCAACAGCAATAGGATTCGTACTTTTAATGCCTTTTAAACGAAATTTACCTTTAATACGGCATTTGTATAAAACCTGTTCACACTTTACCCAATACCAACTTCCTGTAGATTTATATACCGTTCCTGTCATATTGCAAAGATGAGAAATTTTTAAAAAATAATAGTGTCACTTGTATTGATTTTCAATTTTATAACAAAAAAAGGATAGTATGTAATTTAGAATAACTCACTTTACGTTAACTGGAACTTGTTTCAGGTTCTTGCCAAAATTTATTGTTTATTATAAGGATGTGACTCTGAAATAAATTCAGAATGGCGCATTAATATAAAATTATGAATCCAAAGGAATATTCATAAAAAACGATTAAGTTGTGATAAGAAAAAGATCCTTTAGATTTTTTATGCCTAAAGGATCTTTCTTTTATTAAAAATTTACGTTGTTAAAAAGTGTTACGCGTTAAGGATTGAGTGATTTGTTTGAGCTCTTTTTTGTTTGTTAAAAAGCAAAAAAAGCGAGTAACGAAAGCCTGACCCTTGTGGTAACGCCCTAAAACTATCCTTTTATAATTTTTTCTTGATGGTTGATAGATTCTTGGTGAATTGCTTTAAACATTTTTAAAACAAATTCTTCACTTAAACCTCTTGTTTCACCTTCTAAAATCATTTTCCCTAAAATTTCATTCCAACGTCTTGCTTGTAAAACGGCCACATTTTTTTCTTTCTTTAAAAGTCCGATTTTATCAGCAACCTTCATTCTTTTACTCATCATTTCGATAAGCTGATCGTCGACAACATTTATCTGAGCTCTTAAATTATTTAAAGATTCTCTGTAAGAAGAGTCGGTTTCGGTTTCTTTACGGATTTTTAAATCTTCCATAATATCCTTTAATTTAGCAGGCGTTACTTGCTGAGCAGCGTCCGACCAAGCATTTTCAGGATCGAAATGTGTTTCAATCATTAAGCCATCAAAATTTAAATCTAAGGCAGTTTGCGAAACATCAAAAATCATATCTCTATTACCCGTAATATGCGAAGGATCGCAAATTAAAGGCAAATCAGGAAACCTGTTTTGAAATTCGATAGCCAATTGCCATTCTGGGATATTTCTGTATTTTGATTTCTCGTAAGTAGAAAATCCTCTGTGAATTGCTCCTAAATTTTTAATTCCGGCAGTATATAATCTTTCAATTCCGCCTAACCATAAAGCTAAATCGGGATTTACAGGGTTTTTAACCAAAACAATCTTATCTGTTCCTTGTAAAGCATCCGCAATTTCTTGCATGATAAAAGGTGATACGGTAGATCGTGCTCCGATCCATAATAAATCGATATCGTGCTCTAAAGCTAATTTTACGTGTGCAGCATTTGCAACTTCAGTACAGGTTTTCATACCTGTTTCTGCCTTTACTTTTTGCAACCATTTTAAGCCTAGTGCACCTACACCTTCAAAGTTTCCAGGTCTAGTTCTTGGTTTCCAAATTCCAGCACGAAAATAATTTACATCAGAATCTTTTAATTCGTGAGCAATTTTTAAAACTTGTTCTTCAGTTTCTGCACTACAAGGTCCTGCAATTACCAATGGGTGCGCAAGTTTCATGTCGTTTAACCAGGTTCTTAACTCTTTTGTATTCTCCATTCTAATTAATTATTTGTGCTGCTTTTTTAAGCAAACTTTGTTTTTTGAATCAAAGTATATTAGACTCAAAAGAAAGCTCAAAATTACAACTATTTTGGTCTTTTATTTTATACCGTTTAATATTTTTTTTATGTGATTTGTACTTTCCATTTCATTATAAATTTCAGTAAAATCGCCTTGTAACATCAATTTTTTAAATTGCTGTAAATTATTAATATATTCATCTAATGTTTCAATTACATTCTCTTTGTTTTGTTTAAAAATGGGGGTCCACATGGCTGGTGAACTTTTTGCTAAACGAACGGTAGAGGCAAAACCCGAACCTGCCATATCAAAAATATCACGTTCATTTTTTTCTTTCTCTATCACAGTTTTTCCTAACATAAAAGCACTTATGTGCGATAGGTGAGATACATAAGCAATGTGCTTGTCGTGTGATTTTGCATCCATATATCGAATTCGCATTCCTAGTTTCGAGAATATTTCTAACGCAATTTCTTGTAGTTTAAAAGCAGTTTTTTCCACCTCACAAATGATATTTGTTTTTTGTTGAAACAAATTTTCATGAGCAGCTGTTGGTCCTGAAAACTCTGTTCCGGCAATAGGGTGGGTTGCTAAAAAATTTCTTCTCTTCGGATGATTTTTTACAACTTCGCATACTTGAGCTTTTGTAGAGCCGACATCTAAAACCAAGCAATTATCAGAGATTGCATCTAATATTTTAGGAAGTATTTCTAACTGAACATCAACAGGAACAGAAATAATTACAATAGCCGCCTTTTTTAAATCGCTAAATGTTGCTTTATGATGAATTACACCAATTTTTTCAGCCTTATTTAAATGATTTTCGTTCGCATCAATTCCGTAAATTACAGCTTCAGAATATTCTCTTTGAATATCTAAAACCATACTTCCACCAATTAAACCAACACCGATTACAAATACGTTCATTTTTTTATTTTTTATTTTCGACTACGCTCGAAATGACATTTGAATTGTCAGGTAGCGTATCGTAGAAAGCTAGATTCTATTGATAGCTTCTTTAATTATTTCTTTTGATACACATAATGAAAATCGAATGTAGCCTTCTCCTTGAGAACCAAAAACGGTTCCGGGAGCGATAAAAATATCTTTTTCATATAAAATTTCATCAGTAATTTCTTCGGATGTTTTTCCTTCAGGAATTTTTGCCCAAACAAATAATCCTGTTGAGTTTTTGTTATAAGTACAGTTTAATTTATCTGCTAGTTTAAATACCAAATCTCTACGTTTTTCATAAATTTTATTTTGCTCAGAAAACCAATTATCAGATAATTGTAAGGCTTCAATTGCTCCTTTTTGAATTCCGTAAAACATACCAGAATCCATATTACTTTTTACTTTTAAAATCTGATTGATAAAATTAGTATTTCCTAAAACCATACCAACTCGCCAACCAGCCATATTAAAGGTTTTGCTTAAAGAATTTAATTCTAAAGCAGTTTCTTTAGCGCCATCAATTTGTAAAATACTAAGAGGTTTATTATTTAAAATAAAACTATATGGATTGTCGTTTACAATTAAAATTTGATGTTTTTTTCCGAATGTAATTAGTTTTTTAAAAGTTGCTATTGTTGCGTTTACACCTGTTGGCATATGCGGATAGTTTACCCACATAATTTTTACATCAGTTAAATCTAACTTTTCTAATTCCTCAAAATCTGGCTGCCAATCATTCTGATCACATAAATTATAAAAAATAGGTTTGGCACCTATTAATTTTGTAACAGAAGTATAGGTTGGGTATCCCGGATTCGGAATTAAAACTTTATCGCCTTCATTTAAAAAAGCCATAGAAATATGCATTACACCTTCTTTACTTCCCATTAAAGGAAGTACTTCGTTTTCGGGATTTAAAGTAACTTTAAACTGCTGTTGGTAGAATTTGCTAATTGCATTTCTTAACTCAGGTAATCCTTGGTAACTTTGGTATTTATGAGCTGTGACATCGTTAAAGCTTTGTTGAATTGCAGTTATAACTTTAGTGGGTGGTTGCAAATCAGGACTGCCAATTCCGATATTAATTATGGGGTTTCCGGCAGCAGCTAGCGCTTTAACTTCTCTTAATTTTTTAGAGAAATAGTATTCCTGAACGGTTTCTAATCTTTTTGCAGGTTGAATCATTTTCTTCCGTTTTTGTAGGTTCCTAATACTTTTATTTCTAATGCCATAATTTTTATAATAGCGATTGCTTTTTGGTAATCTTTATAATCATTAAAAGTAACATCAACAAAGAATGAATATTTCCATGGTGATTCTATTACGGGTAGCGATTGTATCTTTGTTAAATTCATTTTGCAGTCGCTTAACACATTTAAAATGGCTGCTAAACTTCCTCTTTTATGATCTAACTGAAACTTTAAAGAGGCTTTGTTTATTTTATCTATTCCGTTATTAGAAGCTGTTGTTTGTATAATTACAAATCGTGTAGCGTTATCTTTTATAGTTTGAATTTCATCTTCGATAATATGTAAATCAAAAATATCGGCTGCAATTTTTGGGGCAATAGCGGCAACTCCTTTTAATTTATTTATTGAAATTCTTTTAGCAACTTCAGCAGTATCTACATCTTCTACTAATTTTATATGTGGATGTTTTTTTAAGAATTCCTTGCATTGTAATAATGCCATTGGGTGCGAACAAACTTCTTTAATATCTGTAATTTGTTGATTAGGTAGCGCCATTAAATGATGGTGAATATTTAAATATTCTTCTCCGATAATGTGTAAATTATTTTTATCAATTAAAGCGTAGTTTGGAATTATAGAACCTGCAATTGTGTTTTCTAACGCCATAATACCAATAGTGGCTGTTTTATTTAATAAGCTATCCACTAAAAAATCAAAAGACATACATTCTTTTAATTGAATTGTTGTACCGTAAAAATTGCGAGCAACTTTATGATGATTAGATCCTTTTGCTCCTTGAATAGCGATTGTTTGTTTCATTTTTGGTCAAAAAAAAGCCTCGATACATCGAGGCTTTATAATTTATATTGTTGGTTAAAAATATGGTATAAAGTCTCAGCTCTTATTTAAAAAATAAAAGTAAAAATAGAAACCTTGCCAAGTATTTTGTAATGTCATTTCTGTATTTCTTGTATGAAACAAATCTAAAGATTAAAATGAGAAAAACAAATATTTAAGTTAAAAAGTATTTTTTGTATTTAGGATTTGATTTTTAGAAGTGATAATCGAAAAATATAGGCATAAAAAAACACCTCAATTATGAGGTGCTCTTTCTAAAATGATTATTTTTTACTTTTTAGGTTTAAAAACAATTTCGTAAGATTTGCTATCTTTCAATAACTTCTTTGTGATGTTTTTTAAATCTTTAATAGTTATAGAATTTACAATGTCTTCATAGTTTTTAGGATCATTCATATTATATCCTTCTAACACAGCGTTTTTTAATAAACTCATTTCAAATCTATTGTAGTTTTTGCTTTCTTCTCTAGCTTTTAAGAAGTTAGCAAGTGTTTTATCTAAGTCAGCTTGTTTAATATCACCACTTTCTAGTGCTTTAATTTCTTTATGAACAATAGCGATTAACTTTTCAGCTAGGTCAGGATTACAATCAAAATTTACAGATATTGTAGCTTCTTGAGTAGGTCTTCTAGAAATAGAACCTCTAGTTCTAGCTCCATAAGTTCCTCCTTCTTCTTCTCTTAAAGATTCTGTGTAGCGTAATTGTAACACATCTCCCATGGCTCTCATTAAAATTGAGTTTTTTAAAGAATATTTCATGTCGTTTTTAATTACTACACGAACAGAAGTTTTAGGATCTTTCATTTCTAAAAACACATCCTTATCAATTTTATTGTTAATCCAATCTACCGAATTGTCTTTCCACTCTTCTCTTTCATTAGTTGTAGGTATGCTAGCAATGTACTTTTCTAATAAAGGTTTGATAGTTTCTTTACTTACATCTCCTACGATAAAGAATTTAAAATCTCCAGCGTTTCCAAATCTACTTGTATAAATTGCCTTCATTTTATCAAAAGACATTTCAGACATTAATTTTTTATCAAATAAACGTTCAGTAGGGTGGTTCTTTCCGTATAAAATAGTTGTTACACTATCTTGCATTTTAGATTGAAGTTGCTCGCTCTTTCTAATTAAAAAAGCATCAACTTGTTGCATTAATACCTTGTAAGAAGTTTCATCAAAACGAGGTTTTGTAAAGCGTAAGTTTACTAATTGCATCATTGTTTCAACATCTTTTGTAGAAGAAGATCCTGATACACTTTCTGATGTGTTGCCAACACTTGTTCTAGAGCTTGCTTTTTTACCAGCAAGTACTTTTGGTAAATCAACTGCTGAAAACTCACCTAAACCAGACATTTGAATAACGTTACCTAATAATACTGTTGATGGTAAGTCTTCTTCATTTAATAAAGATTGACCTCCGTAACTAACAGCGCTTAAGTTAACATCATTTTTGTTTTTATCAACAAATTTGTAATGAACCTGAATTCCGTTACTTAATGTAAATATGGTCGATCCAATCTCTTTATCTTCTTCTTCAGAAGTAATAGAACCAGGAACTAAATTAACGCCAGACATTAAAGGTTTTACATTTGTTTCTTCTGCGTATCCTTTTAATTTTTTATCATTCTCAACAGTAGTAATAATGTTAAGAGCTTCTTCTTTAGTTAAGTTTTCGTTTCCTTTAACTCCTGTAACAACAATAGATCTATTCTTTTTAAGATATAATTTTTGAATTTGAGCTAACAGTTCTTTTTGAGTTAATTGACCAAAAATTACTTTAGCAATTTCAAATTCTTTTTTGATATCTGTAATATGAGAATTCTCTAAGTAATTAGTTTGAATTCCTCTTACTATCTGACCATGACTTCTGTTTCCGAAACCTGCAATTTGGTTTTCGTAAGAACTTGTATACTGAGCAATAATTCTGCTTATTTCAGCTTTTGTAAATCCGAATTTAACAGCTCTGTTAATTTCAGAGATTACCAATTCAAATGCTTTATGTTGCATGTTTGGTTTTGGTACAATACGAGCACTAAACTCATTGTTTAATCTAGAAAGGCTACCGTAACGAACAGAAGCAAATAAAAGAGGTGAATCTGGCTTTTGGTTGATTTCGTTTAATCTTGTAGAAATAATTGATGTTGCCATGCCGTTTAAAAGGCTTTCTTTTAAATCGGCAATAGTTTCATTTTTTAAAGACTTGTCATGACGAATACCGAAAGCAATACTAGAAGAAGTAACTTCTTTGTCCATTGCCATATCATAAATAAGTTCTTCATTATCAGAAATACGAACCTCAGCACGTTTGATCGGGTTTTTTACAGCAGGTATAGTTGAAAATAATTTTTTAATTTTAGCTTCAATCTCATCAACATTTACATCACCAATAATAGCAATAGCTTGTAAATCTGTTCTGTACCAGTCATGATAAAAATCGCGTAAAGCTTTATATTTAAAACCTTCTATAACATCCATTTTACCAATAGGTAAACGTTCCGAATAGATAGAGTTGTTAAACATTGTACCAATAGTTTGCTGTAATACACGCATACCACCGTTTTGGCGCGTTCTCCATTCTTCTTTAACAACGCCTCTTTCTGAATCAATTTCTTTTTCAGTTAAAGATAAGTAGTTAGACCAATTATGTAATATAGATAAACCAGTATCTATTAATTCAGGTGTTGTAGGTATATTATTTACATTATATACAGTTTCATCAAAAGATGTGTAGGCATTAATATCTCTACCAAATACAAGTCCGTGTTCTTGCATTTTGTCTAAGATTCCTTTTCCAGGGAAGTCTTTTGTTCCGTTAAAAGCCATGTGCTCTAAAAAGTGAGCCAATCCTTGCTGATTATCTTTCTCTAAAACAGAACCTACATTTTGTATGATGTAATAACTAGCAACATCTTTAGTGACAGTAGTTTTGTGAATGTAGTAAGTTAATCCGTTTTTTAAAACACCTTTTTTAATACTTTGATCTTCAGGTAAAGGTGTTTTAGGGTTAATACTTTGGGCTGTAGCATTGTAATTGAAGGCAATGCAAAGGGCCAGTAATAAAATTTTCTTCATTTTTAATTTTTTATATTATTATAGATGTGCTTTTTTAATCAGTTTTTAGTAGACATCAAAATACTAAGAACACGCTAATATAAAAAAAAGCATTAAAGCGATTAACTAAATAGTTAGTTTTTAATTTTAGAGATAATTAATTCTGTCGGTAGAAAGTTTAGAGTATTTTTTAAAACTAAAAAAGCTCCTCATAAATGAGAAGCTTTTTGCGGTCTGGACGGGACTCGAACCCGCGACCCCCTGCGTGACAGGCAGGTATTCTAACCAGCTGAACTACCAGACCGTTGCTAATTGTTCTAAGCGGTTGCAAATATAAGACCTTTTGTTAAATAAAAAAGAAATTAATTATATTTTTTTTGCCTGCTGATAAGATAAGCGGTTAGTACTTTATTGTACCCCTCATTTATATCAACAGGTATATAATCTATTTTGTATTGTAAGCATTTGTTTTTTAGATTATTGAAAAATTCAGAGTTTAGATTTGTGTAATCTTCTTGTACATTTTTAGCATGTAAATTTATTTCATCTCCAGTTTCTACATCAATAAATTTTTTAGGTTTATTGTCAAAATCGAATAAAAACTCAGTTTTTTTATCATAAGTATGAAACAATATTACTTCGTGTTTGTTAAATTTTAAGTGTTTTAGGGCATCGAAAAGTTCTTCGTCGTCTTTTGATGTTTGAAACATATCCGTAAAAAGAAATATTAAAGAACGTCTGTGAATGTTTTCTGCAATTTCATGCAAATATTTATAGGTTTCTGTAGATGTTTTAGAATTGGAGGTAAGTAAACTTTCTAACTGATTTACTAACATTTTACGATGACGCTCACTACCTTTTTCCGGAGCGTAGTATTCATAAGTATCAGAATAAATACTTAAGCCTACAGCATCTCGTTGTTTTTTTAGAATTTCTATTAATGATGCGGAGGCAACTGCAGAATAACCAATTTTGTTTAAACTATGTATAGATTGGTTTTTTCGAATAGGGTAGTGCATAGAAGCAGAATTATCTATAATTAAATGACAACGCAAATTGGTTTCCTCTTCGTACTTCTTAATATATAGTTTTTCGGTTTTTGCAAATAGTTTCCAATCTATATGACGTGTGCTTTCTCCTTTATTATATAGTTTGTGTTCTGAAAACTCTACAGAGAATCCGTGAAACGGACTTTTATGTATTCCGGTAATAAAACCTTCAACAACTTGTTT
Source organism: uncultured Tenacibaculum sp. (assembly GCA_964021635.1). Taxonomy (GTDB): domain Bacteria; phylum Bacteroidota; class Bacteroidia; order Flavobacteriales; family Flavobacteriaceae; genus Polaribacter. Next base: position 23,586 of record CAXHZZ010000005.1, on the reverse strand, counting down.
AGCAAGTAGCTCTATGTTTTTTATTTCTGATGAAGTATTATTTAAATCAATCATATAGGTCTAAAATAAAAAAAGGTTTAGCGTTAGCCAAACCTTTTTTAATAATATATTATGAATGTACTATTTATATAGCAGCATCAATTTTATCAGTATATGCTTTTTTAGGAGCTGCACCAACTTGCTTGTCTACAACTTCACCATTTTTAAATACTAAAACTGTAGGTATGTTTCTTACACCATATTTAGCAGCAAACTCTTGATTGTTGTCAACATCTACTTTACCTACTACAGCTTTTCCTTCATATTCAGTATGAATTTCATCAACAATTGGCCCAACCATTCTACAAGGTCCGCACCAAGCTGCCCAAAAATCAACTAATACTGGTTTGTCTGATTTTAATACTACTTCTTCGAAGTTTGCATCTGTTATTTCTAATGCCATTTTGTTATGTTTTAATTAAGTTAATGTCTTGTTTCTACGATACAAAAGTAATCAAAAAAATCACCAAAACAATTTTACAAAAATTACTTTTTATTATTCAAGCATCAATAGTTTCTATTTCTTTAGCTGTTTGTTTTTCTGTGTGTTAAATAATGTATAACTTTGCAGTATAATTTTGAGGAAAAATTTGACTGATTGCAACCTCTTTGAGCGTGAGTTCATAAATAAAATGCTAAAGCAGTAATTATCTACTCCTTTACGCGACCAAGCAATCCAAGTTTTTCTTTTATTTAATTTTTAAAAAGAATTTTATGTCATATTTATTTACTTCAGAAAGTGTTTCTGAGGGACATCCGGATAAAATAGCGGATCAGATTTCTGATGCTTTAATTGATAATTTTTTAGCCTTTGATTCAGCATCTAAAGTTGCTTGTGAAACATTAGTTACTACAGGTCAGGTAGTGTTGGCAGGAGAAGTGAAATCTAAAACATATTTAGATGTTCAGCAAATTGCAAGAGATGTAATTAACAAGATCGGATATACCAAAAGCGAATATATGTTTGATGGTAGTTCTTGTGGAGTTTTTTCTGCAATTCATGAGCAATCACCAGATATTAACCAAGGTGTTGTAAGAGCAAATCCAGAAGATCAAGGAGCAGGAGACCAAGGAATGATGTTTGGTTACGCAACCGATGAAACTGAAAACTATATGCCATTGGCATTAGAACTATCTCATCGTTTGTTAATTGAATTGGCTGAGTTACGAAGAGAAAATAGCGATATTACTTATTTACGACCAGATGCGAAATCTCAGGTAACGATTGAATATTCTGATGATAATGTACCGCAAAGGATTGATGCGATTGTTATTTCTACACAACATGATGATTTTGATGAAAGTGATGATGTAATGTTAGCTAAAATAAAATCTGATATTGTTTCGGTTTTAATACCTAGAGTTGTGGCTAAATTGCCTGCTAATATTCAGAAATTATTTACAGATAGTATTACGTATCACATTAACCCAACAGGAGTTTTTGTAATTGGTGGTCCTCATGGAGATACTGGTTTAACAGGGCGTAAAATTATTGTAGATACCTATGGAGGAAAAGGAGCACACGGTGGTGGAGCATTTTCAGGAAAAGATCCATCTAAAGTAGATCGTTCTGGAGCTTATGCTACACGTCATATTGCAAAGAATTTAGTTGCGGCAGGATTATGTAAAGAAGTTTTAGTGCAAGTTTCTTATGCTATTGGTGTTGCAAAGCCAACAAGTATTAATGTAGAAACATATGGTACTGCAACGATTGATAAAACAGATGGAGAGATTAGTAAAATAGTAGAAACTATTTTTGATATGCGTCCATACTTTATCGAGCAACGTTTAAAGCTAAGATCACCTATTTATTCTGAAACTGCTGCTTACGGGCATATGGGAAGAACACCAGAAAAGAAAACAGTAACATTCTCTAATCCAATGGGAGAAACTGTTGAGCGAGAAATTGAAACATTTACTTGGGAAAAGCTAGATTATGTAGCAAAAGTAAAAGAAAGTTTCGGTTTATAGATCGATTAGAAATCATTTATAATAAAAAAGCCTTGACATTGTCAAGGCTTTTTTTGTAAGCTTATTTTATTTGAAGAATGTAAGGCATTCTTGCTTGAATTCCTTTTAACTTTTTCATCTGATTGATGTTGTTGTATAGTTGGTAATTTTCATCACCTAATGTTTCTTTTAAAATTTCTTCTTTAGATACTTTTGCAAAAGGAGAAAAGCTAAAAGCTTCCTTTAAATCTTTTTTGTAATTAGGGTAATTGCGAACTTTATATGTTTCAACTTTGGCTAATTCAGCTGCAATTTTAATCGCATCATTTAGGTTTCCTAATTTGTCAACTAAACCATTTTTAAGCGCTTCTTTACCTGTCCAAACTCTTCCTTGTGCAATTTCGTTTACTTGCTCGAAAGTCATGTTACGTCCAACTGCTACGCGATTAACAAAAGTAGTATAGATTTGTTCGACTCCTTCTTTAGTAACATCATAGTATTTTTTATCCATAGGTTCAAAAACACTATAGTTAGGATTACTATTTGTAGATACTTGTTCGGCATTAATACCAATATTATCTGCAAATTTGTTAAAATTAGGAATAGCACCAAAAACACCTATAGATCCAGTAATTGTAGTAGGTTCTGCTAGTATTTTATCAGCATTACAAGCAATGTAATAACCGCCAGAAGCGGCTACGTTACCCATAGAAACTATTAAAGGTTTTTCTTTTTTTGTTAATTCTAATTCACGCCAAATTAATTCAGAAGCTAAAGCGCTACCTCCTGGTGAATTTACACGTAAAACAATTGCTTTTACATTTTTATCTTTTCTTGCCTTGCGTAAAGCTTTGTTTATAATTCCTTGACCAATAATATTCTCATTTCCTTCGGCGTACATTATTTCTCCTTGTGCATAAATTACAGCAATTTTGTTTTTTGCGGTAGAAGAAATTCGTCCTTTTCCAGATTTAATATAATCAGCTAAAGAGATTGTGTTTATTTTTTTATCAGCATTTAAGGCTAGTTTTGCTTCGTATTCATCTTCATAAATAATAGCATCAATTAATTTATGGTCTTTAGCTATTATTGCATTTCTACCATTGGCATTATCAGCAATTAAATTTAATTGTTCGGTAGTTATGTTTCTACTTTTGCTAATATCGTCTGTAATTTCTGACCAAATAGATTTTAAAAGTGAAGTAGTTTGCTCGCGGTTAGCATCACTCATCTTATTCGTTAAATATGGCTCAACGGCACTTTTGTATTTTCCGTGACGAATCACTTCCATTTTAATTCCGTATTTATCTTCAAAATCTTTATAATATAAAACTTCGGTAGATAAACCTTTAAAATCAATAGCACCAACAGGATTTAAAAATAAACTATCGGCAACCGAACTTAAATAATAGTTTTTTTGTGAATATACATCGTTGTAGGCATACACAAATTTACCACTCTCTTTAAATTCTTCAATTTTATTTCTGATGGCTTGCGTTTGTGCTACACCAGCGTTTACTAATGCTGTTTTAATACTAATTCCTTTAATATTACTATCTGTTTTAGCATTTTCTATGGCATTTATTATTTTATTTAAAGCTAGTTTTTCGTCAGTTAACTCTAAAATTTCTGCAAATGGATTATCGTCTTTAGGAGCGTAATCTTTTACAGTTGCTGATAAATCTAATTCTAAAACAGAATTCGATTTTACGACAATTTCCTCGTCAGAGCCAACAATAGAGGCGATGGCGATAAAAAAGGCAAAGATTAAAAAGATGGCAATAAAAAAACCAAGAATTGATGCTAGTAAATTTCGTAAAAACTTCATATTGTGCTATTAATTTTTTGGCAAATATACATTTTTACAAGATGATTCATTTTTTATCGTAAAGTCATTAGGTATTTACGTTGTGCAAACTCAAAATAATTAAAAAGTTTGTAGTTTACGTCGTAGCCATAATCAACATTTAAGTCGTAATCAATTCTGTTTTCATAGATATTATTGTTAAAGTAAGCAGCGTTATTAACTCTAGAATTCCAAACAGAAACATATACACGGTTTTTGTTTTCTAAATAAAACTGAGAGTGAAATCCTGGCGGTCTTGCAATGGTATTTAAATAAGTGGTAAAGCCAATATCAATAATGGTAATTTCATATTCTAGGCTGTCGTTTTTAATAACAACAGGTTCTTCTTTTGCGTTAGTTTTACTTTTTATAGGGGAAGATCCACAAGCATAAAAACTAATTATCAAGATAATTACTGTCGAAAAATATTTTAAAGTTTTCATAATCTGTAAATTAGATACCTATAAAGTTGCAAAAATTATTCCGTTTTTCATTGATTTTTTACCTGTTTAACAGTAATTTTCAACTTTAAAGATGAAAAAATGAAGAAAAGATGTTTTTGGGTGAGTGATGATCCGTTATATATTGCGTATCACGATAAAGAGTGGGGAGTTCCTGTTTATGATGATAAAACCTTATTTGAGTTTTTGATTTTAGAAACTTTTCAGGCAGGTTTAAGTTGGATTACCATTTTAAAGAAAAGAGAAAATTTTAGATTAGCATTTGATGATTTTGACTATAAGAAAATTGCAACTTATAATGAAGATAAATATAATGAATTGCTATTGAATAGCGGAATTATAAGAAATAAATTAAAAATTAAATCGGCAATTTCTAACGCGCAGCTTTTTATGGAAGTCCAAAAAGAATTTGGTTCTTTTTCGAAATATATTTGGGCTTTTGTTGATGGCAAGCCAATTAAAAATACTTTCGATAAACGAGAAGACGTGCCTGCAACAACGATGTTGTCTGATAAAATATCAAAAGATTTAAAAAAACGCGGATTCAAGTTTGTGGGCTCTACGGTTATGTATGCATATATGCAGGCTACAGGTATGGTTAACGATCATACAACCGATTGTTTTAGATATAGCGAAATTTAAAATTTGTACATTTATCAACTGAATAATCAATTTAAAACTATAAAAATGAAATTAAAACAAATGCTTTATACTGCAGCTGCAGTTAGCTTATTGGTTTCTTGTGGAGTGGAAAATAAAAAAGAAGCTAAAGAAATAAAAGAAGAAGTAAAAACGGAAGCGAAATTTAATCATGAGGTTGAGCAATTTGCGGATATAAAAGTTTTAAGATATCAAATTCCGGGGTTTGAGGAATTAACACTAAAAGAAAAAAAGTTAGTGTATTATTTAACGCAAGCTGGTTTATCGGGTCGTGATATTATGTGGGATCAAAACTACCGTCATAATTTAGAGATTAGAACTGCTTTAGAGGACGTAAATACGAATTATAAAGGAGATAAAAGCTCGGAAGACTTTAAGAAATTTACCACTTATTTAAAGCGTGTTTGGTTTTCAAACGGAATTCATCACCATTATTCTAACGATAAAATTAGGCCTACTTTTTCTAAAGATTATTTAGTTGGTTTATTAAAAGAAGTGAATGTTACTTTATCTGCAGAGGCATTAGAAGTTATCTTTAATGAAAAAGATGCTAAAAAGGTAAATAAAAAAGCAGGAGTTGATAATGTGTTAGCGTCAGCAATTAATTTTTACGGACCAGATATTACAAGTAAAGATGTTGAAACTTTTTATAAAACAGCATATAAAGGACCAAATGGACAACCGATAGAAGCTGGATTAAACTCTAAGTTAGTTCGTGAAAACGGAAAGTTAGTAGAGAAAGTATGGAAGTCGGGCGGAATGTATGGAGCTGCGATCGATAAAATTGTGTATTGGTTAGAGAAAGCTCAGGGTGTTGCAGAGAATGAAAAACAAGCAAAAACCTTAGGATTGTTAATAGAATATTATAAAACAGGAAGTTTAGATACTTGGGATAAGTATTGTATTTCTTGGGCTACATCAACAGAAGGAAATATTGATTGGATAAACGGTTTTATAGAAGTGTATAATGATCCTAAAGGATATAGAGGTTCTTATGAAACTATAGTGCAAATAAAAGATTTCGACATGTCTAAAAAGATGAAGGTTTTATCTGATAACGCACAATGGTTTGAAGATAATTCTCCGTTAGATGAAAATCATAAAAAGAAAAATGTAGTAGGAGTTTCATACAAAACAGTAAATGTTGCAGGTGAAGCTGGTGATGCATCGCCAAGTACACCAATTGGGGTGAATTTACCAAACAATAACTGGATTCGCCAAGAGCACGGTTCTAAATCAGTTTCATTAGGAAACATTATTGGGGCTTATAATAATGCTGGTGGTTCTGGTAGATTAAAAGAGTTTGCGTTTAGTGAAGAAGAAATAAAATTAGAACTTGAATACGGAAAGTTAGCAGATAAGTTACATACCGCTTTACATGAAGTAATTGGTCATGCTTCGGGTCTTATAAATGAAGGTATAGGACAACCAAAAGAAACATTAAAAAACTATGCTTCTACAATGGAAGAGGGTAGAGCAGATTTAGTTGGTTTGTATTATTTAATGGACCCTAAATTACAAGAATTAGGCTTGGTAAGTGATTGGGAAAAAGTAGGTAAGGCAGCTTATGATGGTTATATCAGAAACGGATTAATGGCACAATTAATTCGAATTAATTTAGGTGATGATATTGAAGAAGATCACATGGTAAATCGTCAATGGGTTTCTGCTTGGTCATTCGAACAAGGGCAAAAAGAAAATGTGATAGAAAAAGTAACCAAAGAAGGTAAAACTTATTTTGTTGTAAACGATTATATGAAGCTTCGTGAAATTTTTGGTCGATTATTAAAAGAAACTCAAAGAATTAAGTCTGAAGGAGATTTTGAGTCAGCTAAAGCATTAGTTGAAGGTTACGGTGTTAAAGTAGATCAGGCAATTCATAAAGAGGTTTTAGATCGTAATGAAAAATTTACATCTGCTCCTTATAGCGGATTTGTAAATCCTGTTTTAGTAACCGAAGTAGATGAAGAAGGTAATATTACAGATGTAAAAGTTACACAACCTAAAACATTCGAGGAGCAAATGAATTTTTATGCTAAAAACTATAATTTTTTATCAGAAAAAACTAAGTAAATAGTTTAATTCATCCTTAAAAAACCGATTCTTTAATAAAGAATCGGTTTTTGTATTTTTACAAAGTAAAATAATGCAATGGCAAGAAAAATTAAAGATCCAGGGTTAGGGTATAATTCCCAAGAAAACAGTAGAGGTCTTATTAATAAAGACGGAAGTTCTAATGTAGTTCATGTAAACAAAAATGTTAATATAGATGATTTATACATCTATTTTGTTGAAATGTCTTGGGGTAAATTCTTCTTTTTAGTTTTTTTAGGGTACACTTTTTTAAATGTTTTTTTCGGTCTTGTTTATACTTTAATAGGTATTGAAGAAATTACGCAGCCAAATGAATTTTTTTTATACGATTTTTTAAATGGATTCTTTTTTAGCGCACAAACATTAACAACTGTTGGTTATGGCGGTATTGCTCCGCATGGAGTAGCATCTAACATTGTTGCTTCTTTTGAAGCTATGTTAGGTTTGTTATCTTTTTCTTTTATTACGGGATTATTATATGGTCGATTCTCTAAACCAAAAGCAGCTATTCGTTTTAGTGATAATTTGGTATTAAGAAATTTTAAAGAGCATACAGCTTTAATGTTTCGATTAATGAATAATCGAAAAACAGTTATGATTGAACCTGAAATTAAAGTTACGTTGGTTTTAAATGAAGAAGATAAAGAAGGTGAATATAAACGAGAATTTTATGAATTAAGATTAGAAAGAGATAGTATAATGTACTTACCAACAATTTGGACGGTGGTACATGAAATAAGTAAAGAAAGTCCACTATATAAATACACCAAAGAACAAATAAAAAATATGGATGGTCATGTGTATATTTTACTTAAATATTACGAAGAATCTTTTGGGCAAAAAGTATATCAAGCAACTTCATATAAATTTTCTGATTTAAAGATAGACATGAAATATGCCTCTTCTTCTTATTTTGATGAGGAAGGTTATACAATTTTAAATCACGATAAATTAAGTGAAGTGCAAAAAATGGATTAACCTTTAATCAGAAATTTAGCAAGAAATAAAAGAACGATTAAACTTAAAATTCCTAGTGCAACATATAAAGCGGCATTTTTGTAATATTTTTTATTGTTTTTAGCATCTTTTTTGTAGCTAAAAAACATTAAAATGATAAAGGCAACAACAAATATACTTGCAAAAACAATTCTACCAGGAGTAAACATTTGTGCAGCGATAAGATTAAACATATAATTATATTTTTAGCAAAGTTAAAGAATGATTTTATAATGAAGAAGATTAAGCTAATTATTTGGATGTAATTAAAAATAGTAAAAAATTAAATCTATATAAAATGAAAAACAAAATAAAAGCAGTGCATGAATTTCATTCAGCATTTAAATTAAATATTCAAAATAAACCAACAGTTGCTATTACAGATGATAGAAAGCGGTTGCGATTTGAGTTAATGAAAGAAGAGAATGAAGAGTATTTAGAAGCTGCTAAAAATAATGATTTAGTTGAGGTTGCAGATGCTTTGGGAGATATGTTATATATTTTATGCGGAACGATTATAGAGCATGGAATGCAAGATAAGATAGAGGAAGTTTTTAATGAAATTCAACGAAGTAATATGAGTAAATTAGGAGAAGATGGTAACCCAATTTATCGTGAAGATGGTAAGGTTTTAAAGGGGCCTAATTACTTTAAACCAAATATAAAAGAGATTTTAGAATAACAAAAAAGTTCCTCGTTTTTAAATGAGGAACTTTTTTTTGCAATATTATATAGTCTGTTACTTACCTAAAATACGTTCTAATTCTGACGTTAAGGTTTTTACATTATTAACCATTTTAATAATAACACCGTTAGCATCTACAATAAGGTGTGTTGGGTATTGTTTTACTTTTAATTTCTTAGACATGTACTTTTTTTGATTTGGTACAGTAACATATTTAAAAGGTTTTGTTTTTAGAAATTCGATTAATTTATCTTTTTCATCAAAAGCTAAACTAACAAACTCAATATTGTCTTCTTTATATTTATCTACCAAATTGTTTAGCTGAGGGAACTCTTCAACACAAACTTTACAGGTAATAAACCAACATTTTAATACAACTATTTTTCCTTTAGTATCTGCTTTGTTATGAGGTTTACCTTTTAAGTCAACAAAATCATAACTAGGAAGTTTTTTGCCTTCCATCTTAAAATATTGATGTGCAATTGTGGCTTTACTTATAATTGATTTTTTTATTTTTTCTTGGTCGTTTCCTTCAATATTTATTAATTGATATTGAATTACCCCTTCCTTTTCAGATTTAACAGCAATATAGCCCCCTGTTCTTAATAGTGTTAAAAACATCCCTTTTTTAATAATCGCCCCCATGTTATCAAGAGGGTTAAAGGTTGACATTAAGTCGATGTTTCTCTTATTGTAGCTACTCCAATTTTCAAAACTCTCTTGAATATCATCTATGTTTATAGTTTCTAAAGGAGTGCTTTCATCTCCTGTAGTACTTTCTGTTTCAATAACTTCATTTTCAGGCTCAATTTCGGTAACTACTTCACCTTTATTTTCAGTTTCGGTATCAATAGCAGACTCATCTTCATTATCGGCATCTATAGTTGCTTCATCCTCAAGTTCATTTTCAATCTCTTCACTTTCACCCTCTTCTACAGTAGGTTCTTCTATTGTTTCGGTAGCTGTCTCTGTTTTATCAACTTTGTTAGTTGTATTTAAATAAGTATTTAAAACAAAAAAAGATAAAACAAAACCTACAATAATAGATAATAAAGCTGGTATAATATTTTTAATTCCTCCCATATAATTTTTTAAAAATCTGATTCTGAATCACTAAGATAGTTTTTTTTTGGTAAGCCTTAAATCTTAACTCTCCAGTTGTGCTTGTCTTCGGTTTTATTATATTGTATGTTTACAAGCTTTTCTTTAAAAAGTGCAGCATAAGAATCATCAATAGTAGGTAATTCAAAAACATCTTCTTGGTGTTTAAATCCTTTAATAGGGTTTATAACAGCCGCAGTTCCTGAGCCAAAAATTTCTTTTAATTCACCTGAGCGAGCAGCTTCTTTAATTTCAGCTACTGATACTCTGCGAACTTCTACTTTAATATTATTGTCTTCAGCTAATTGTATGATAGATTTACGAGTAATTCCGTCTAAAATACGATCATTAGTAGGTGTTGTAATTAACGTATTACCAACTCTAAAAAAGATATTCATGGTACCAGCTTCCTCTAAATACTCGTGTGTATCAGCATCTGTCCAAATTATTTGTTGAAAACCTTCTTTGTTTGCTAATTGTGTAGGGTAAAACTGTGCAGCATAATTACCTGCAGCTTTTGCAAAACCAACACCACCATTTGCAGAACGGCTATATTCTTCGGCAAATAAAACTCTAACTTCACCAGCATAGTATGATTGTGCAGGCGAACATATAATTATAAATTTATATTCGTCGGCAGGTGAAGCTGCGATAGCACCTTCGGTAGCAATTATAAACGGACGTATATAAAGAGAGTTACCTAATCCTTTTTTTATCCATTCATTGTCTAACTTTAAAAGAGCGTTTAATCCTTCTAAAAACACCTCTTTAGGTACAGATGGCATTGCTAAACGATTTGCAGAAGCATTTATTCTATCAAAATTATCTTCAGGTCTAAATAAAAAAACATCATCATTATCATCCTTAAAAGCTTTCATACCTTCAAAAACAGCTTGTCCATAATGAAATACTCTAGCCGATGGTTCAAACAACATTGGCCCATAAGGCTTTATTGTAGGGTTTTTCCATTCTCCATTAGAAAAGTCACAAACAAACATGTGGTCTGAAAATGTGCGACCAAAAGTTAAGTTGTTAAAATCTACTGAAGCTATTTTTGATTGTGCTATTTGCTGAATATCTATGTTCATAAAAACCTGTTTTTGCAGTGCTGCAAAGATACTAAAACAAGAACATAAAGATTTGTTAAAAGTAATCACTTCACTAATTATAATTATATTTGCTGTAAATTAATTTTAATCTATTGATAATGAAAAGAATACTAACTTATGGCTTTTTTTTAAGTTTCTTATTAATAGCTTGTAAAGCAGAAAAGAAACAAGAAGTAAAAGAAAATGAAACCGTTAAAACTGAATATGCATCGTTTGGTGAAAAAATAGAAAGTGCAAATGCGCTATCAGAAGCACAAATGTCTGCAAAGTTTGATGCCTTAAAAATGGGAGACACAATAAACGTAAAGTTTGTATCTAAAATAGGTGAGGTTTGTACAAAAAAAGGATGTTGGATGGTTTTGCCTGCGGCAGATAAAAAAACAATGGTAAAATTTAAAGATTATGGTTTTTTTATGCCCTTAGATAGCCAAGGAAGTGAAGTTATTGTTGAAGGAAAAGCATTCGTAAAAGAAACACCTGTTGAGGAATTACGTCATTATGCAGAAGATGCAGGTAAGACAGAGGAAGAAATAGCAAAAATTACAACGCCAAAAAAAGAATATGCTTTTTTAGCGCACGGAGTGTTAATGAAATAAATTTTTTATTATTAAAAGAGAAATTATAATCACGTCTGATGGGTCTACCACTATCCATCTACCAGACTGGAACGAGCATTACCATTCTAAACATGGCGCTATACAAGAAGCATATCATGTTTTTATAAAAAGCGGATTAGCACTGCAAAATAAATCAGAGATTTCTATTTTAGAAATAGGTTTTGGTACAGGTTTAAACTGTTTTATTACCTTTTTAGAAAGTGATAAAACAGTTAATTATGTAGGTATAGAAGCCTATCCAGTAGTAAGTGACGAAGTTGTAAAGTTAAATTATGTTGCAGAATTAAAAGCAACAAGTAAGCAAGCAATATTCGATAAAATGCATGCAATCTCTTGGGAAGAGAAACATGAGATAACTAAAGATTTTTATTTAACAAAGCGCCAACAGTTTTTTAAAGATATTGAAGATCAAGCGCAGTTCGATTTGGTGTATTTTGATGCTTTCGGAGCAGAACATCAACCTGATTTATGGACAGAAGATATCTTTAAACGTATGTTTGATGCTTTGAAAGAAAACGGGATTTTAGTTACATATTCAGCTAAAGGCAGTGTGCGAAGAGCAATGCAAGCTGTTGGCTTTACTGTAGAACGTTTGCCTGGACCACCTGGTAAAAGAGAAATGTTGCGAGCAACGAAACCTGCAAGTTAAAACTACTTTACTCATTTTAAGAGTAGCGTAGATTGGTAAAAATTTTATTCATCATAAAATATTATAAAAATGAAATTTAAAAGACGTTTTGGAAAAAATAGAGAAACAAAACCAAAAAAAGGATTGTACTTAATGCTAGTATTAGCTTTTGTGTTGTACTTGTTTTTTAATGCAGATAAAATAATCGGAAGATTTTTCTAAATGAAACCATTTCAATTTAAGGAGTTTACAGTAAATCAAGATAAAACAGCAATGAAAATTGGTACAGATGCCGTTTTATTAGGTGCTTGGTGTTCTTTAGGAGAATATCCAGATGCTATTTTAGATGTCGGATCAGGCACAGGTGTTATTGCGTTAATGTTAGCACAACGAAGTGATGCAATGACTATTGATGCTGTTGAAATTGATGAAAATGCTTATGAGCAAACCGTAGGGAATTTTGAGCAATCAGACTGGGGAGATCGTTTGTTTTGTTACAACGCCTCTTTTAATCATTTTGTAGAAGAAATGGAAGAGGAGGAAGAGCAGTACGATGTTGTTGTTTCTAATCCGCCATTTTATACGGATGATTTTGAGACTGAAAATGAAGCTCGCAATAAAGCGCGTTTTACTTCATCTTTAACTTTTGAAGAACTGCTAACTGGAGTTTCTAAAATTTTATCTAAACAAGGTGTTTTTTCTGTTGTAATTCCTTTTAAAGAAGAAGAGAGTTTTGTGAAGCTTGCGAATACTTGCAGCTTGTTTTTAAGTAAAGTTTGCCATGTAAAAGGTAATGAGAATACCGATGTAAAAAGAAGTTTATTGTCCTTCTCTTTTAAGCAAAAAGAGATAGTAAAAGAAAATTTAGTTATAGAAAAAGAAAGGCACCAGTATACTGATGCCTATATTAATCTTACAAAAGAATTTTATTTAAAAATGTAACTTTTACAATTAGTTTTTATCACTATAATCAAAATCGTTTGTTAGGAATTTTTCAGCTATTTCATTAAAGTTTTTTGCACTGTTACGAGGTATTCCGTGGTTTGCACCCGGAACAATGCATAGCTGAGATTTTTTAATGTTATTAAAAATTTCAACAGCATGTTGGTTTTTAATAATATCTCTATCGCCAATTGTAATTAATACAGGTGCCGTTATTTTTTGTAAATCAGCATGACTTATATCTGGTTGGTTTAAAAGTAACTTGTCTAACTGTAATTCTTTTTTCCAATCTTTAGATGTATCACCTTTTTTAATCATTTTTAAGGTTTCTGCATGCATATCTTTAACTTGCTGAATAGCCCAGTCGTTAACAGCCGTATTATCGAATCTTAAATTTGGTCCCATAGTAACAATTTTGTTAATCTTTACTTTGTTTCTAATTCCCATTTTTAAACCAATAATTCCACCATCACTCCATCCAAGAATATTTATAGAAGTTAAGTTTAAGTGTTTAACAAGCCCCTCCAAATCTTTCGCCATTTTAATATATGTTAAAGACTTCGTTTTTAGCTCAGATTTTCCTTGCCCTCTACTATCAGCAGCAATTACTCTGTATTTATCTTTAAAATAATCAATCTGATACTCCATCGCCTTAATGTCTGTACCGCAACTATGTATTATTAGTAAAGGCTCTCCTTTACCATATTGCTCGTAATAAATTTTGGCACCATTTATTTTAACATATTCACCAACTTTTTTATTATTACCGTAAGGAGTTTTAAAATTGTCTTGTGCGTTAGTTTTTATAGATTGAAAAAAGAGAAGAAATAAAGTGATAAATATAAAAGTTGATTTTTGCATTGTTAATTTTTAAGAATTAATTTAAAGAGGTTAAAGTTTTGATGTTGTTTTAATTAGTTATGGTTAAGTAAGGCAAAACTAACTTTTAAATATTTAAAAATCAAGATATATTTATTGCTTAAGCTATGTAGAGTTAAATAAAAAAGACACCAATATATTGATATCTTTTTTCTGGTTTTTTATTAGGTTTAATTTATGAATATTATTTTTCCTCTTTAAAAGCATCTTTAAATTCTATAGAATTGTCGGTTTCTCCTTTTAAAGGCATTAATCCAAGCATTTTTGAAAATCCCTCCAATAGTTGGAAAAACTCCTGCTTTAACATTGTTTAGGTCTCCTTCAATCGGAATTTCTGTTGCAAGAGTATCTGTACTATGATTTTTTAAAATGGTTTTAAAAAAGAAAACAAAACCCTCCCATAATGTTTCTAAAAAATTATCTTTTTTACCAATAAGTTTAGTGTTAATAAGAAGTGGTTTCATGTATCCTTTTAAGTATCCATCTGCAATTGCAATTTCACTGTATAGTTCAGCTGTACCGCTTTCAAAATCTATTCCTGCATAAAAATTTGTAAAATCATTTAAGGCTTTTACTTCTGCGTTTTTAAGAGATAAAGTAATATCCATATCTGGTATCTCTTTTATAATATTCACTTTTCCATCAAGTTTTAAGTCTCCGCCACCAAATGAAACTCCCGTAATATTTATTGTAGATGGTAACGTTCTTCCTTTTTCTGCAACATTGCGTAAGTTTTTAGCATTAAGTTCAACTTTACTAATTGATAAATCAATGTTTGGGTCTGCAGATAATTGTACAAAGGCAAACTTTCCGTTGTGCATTTCAAAACGGTTTATTTTTAAAGGAACTAAATCTGTTAAAACTTTAGTCCAATCATCTACGTCTGCTATTCCTTCTTCAGGTGTTGTTTCTTGATCTTCGAATACATAGATAATTTCTGCATTATTCATTATTATCTCCGCTACAATTTCTCCATCAAATAAAGATTTCCAATCTACAGAAATATCAGTTTTTGGGAATTTTAAAAAAGGTACTTGTGTTTTTGCGTTTACTTTATTTAAATATAATCCATCAATAACATAAGCGCCACGATATAAGGAGATATCGATTTCTTTAACCTGACCGTAAAATCCAGGTATTTCTGCTAAATTTTTATTTACATAGTTTTTAACTAATGTTGGTAAATAGATTCTAAAACTTATTAATATTATAATTAAGGTTACAGGAATTATGTAACGTTTTCTTTTATGAATTGGTTTTTTTACTTTGTTTTTTATTTTCTAATATTATTATGAGCTTTATTAATATGACGAATTTTAATTCGCCATATCAATAGTTAGCTAAGTTATTGGAAAATAAATACAGTATCAATTTTAATTTAACCTTTTATAGTTTCTGGATTGTAGCCTAAATAAGGTACTTTTTTTTCTACAAAAGTAATTCCGTATTCTTCAAGTTCTTTTAAAATAGGTGCATATACTTCTTTTGTAATAGGTAGCTGAACACCAGGAGTTGTAATGTCACCATTTAAAATACCTAGAGTAGCCATTGCTACGGGTAAACCAACAGTTTTTGCCATTGCGGTATAAGTTTGGTCATCACCTTTAATAACCATACTACTTTCTATTTGATGTTTTTCTTTGTTAAGCTCGTAACCAAATTTATGGTGCATTACAATCATATCTTTATCAGTAGCTTCAAGAGTCCATTTTTCTGATAATATTTCTTGTAATATTTGGGCTGGAGTAGCATTTGTAAGACTTATTTTTTTATCAGCATTAAAAATATCTAACTCTAAAAATTTATCCCACATAATATCATCTTGATCTATCTTTAGATAAGAACGGAATTTTAGCTCAACAGAATCGGAAGGAGAATAGGCTAAAAATAAATTGGTGAAATCGCGGTAGCTTAAGTTTTTAGAATTTTCAATAGTGTAAGAATCATCTGTCATACCTAATTGCACAAATATATTCCATGCTCTAGAAAAACCAACTTTTCTTATTGTACCCCTGTACATAGTTGGTACGTTTTCTAGATTATAAATACTTCTATACTTTAAAGAATCTCGGTTTGCATAGCCCTCAAATTTCCCGTAACCATCAATATTTAAAAATTCGGTCCTTCTAAAAAGTTTGTGATATGGTATGTATTTATAGGTGTTTTCTTGAATAAACATAGCAGCGCCTCCTTGCCCCGCTAACACAACGTTTCTTGGGTTCCATGTAAACTTATAGTTCCATAGGTTGGTGTCGCTTTCGGGAGCAACTAATCCACCAGTAAAAGATTCGAAAAGTAACATCTCTCCATTTTTACCATGAATTTTATCAATTATTTGCATTGCGCTCATATGATCGATACCTGGGTCTAAACCGATCTCATTCATAAACACTAATCCTTTTGCTTTAACTTCGGTATCTAAAGCTTTCATTTCATCAGAAACATACGAAGCTGTAACCATATGTTTATTGTGAGTAACACAATCTTTTGCTACTTCGATATGAAAACGAGCAGGTAGCATAGAGATAACGATGTGGGCATTTTTAATAGCATCAACACGTTGTGTTGCATTAAAAACATCTAATACAACAGCTGTTGCATTTTTATGGTTGTTAATTTGGTTTTTAGCATTTTCTATAGAAACATCACCAATAGTTATATGTAGGTTTTCTTGTGTAGATTTATCTAATAAATATTTTATAAGAGATGAACAAGATCTACCAGCGCCAATAATTAATATTTTTCTCATTTATAATGTACTTTTGTTGTCTTAAAATTTAAAAAGCACAATATCGCTAAAAAAGTTTAATTTTAAACAAAAACAACTTAAATGTATAAAAATTTAACAATAACATCTGTATTAGGAGGCTTTGCCGTAATTTTAGGAGCTTTTGGTGCACACGCATTAAAAGCAACATTAAGTACAGAGGCAATGCAGAGCTTTGAAACAGCTGTAAGATATCAGTTTATCCATGTTTTGTTATTATTGTTTATAAATACGTTTAAAGAGTTTACATTAAAACAGAAAAATGCTATTAGTTTTTGTGTAATTGTTGGGATATTACTTTTTTCCGGTTCAATTTATGCAATACACTTATTAGAAGTACCTGCAAAATCAATTTGGTTTGTAACTCCGTTAGGAGGCGTTATGCTAATTATAGGTTGGTCTTTGATGGTTTTTCATTTCTTTAAAAAAGTTATTAATCAATAATAGTTGATAAAACTTTTCAATGACGAATGATTTTAATCAAAAAATCCTATTTTTGTGAGAAATTAAACACAACTAAATTAATTTAAGATGACAAATATTGATAAGAAAACGATATCATTAGATAACTTAGGTATTAAGGATGCTACGATTCGTTATCAATTAACTTCAGACGAATTACAAGATACTACTATAGAAAAAGAACAAGGTGTAAATACAAGTTTTGGCGCATTAGCGGTTAAAACAGGAGAGTTTACTGGTCGTTCGCCAATGGATCGTTTTATCGTTAAAGACGATATTACAAAAGATGAGATTTGGTGGGGAGATATAAACATACCTTTCGATTCTGCAAAATTCGATAAACTTTACGATAAAGTAACTAATTACCTTTCTAATAAAGAGGTTTTTGTACGTGATAGTTATGCATGTGCAGATGAAGATTATAAGTTAAATATTAGAGTTGTAAATGAATATCCTTGGAGTAACATGTTTGCTCACAACATGTTTTTACGCCCAACTGAAGAAGAATTAAAAGGTTTTTCACCAGAATGGACTGTGATTAATGCACCAGGTTTTATGGCAGATCCTGCAGTTGATGGAACTCGTCAACACAACTTTGCTATTTTAAACTTCGAAAGAAAGGTTGCTTTAATAGGTGGAACCGGTTATACTGGTGAAATTAAAAAAGGAATTTTTTCTGCATTAAACTTTATCTTACCAGTATTTAAAAATACCTTACCAATGCATTGTTCTGCAAACGTTGGTGAAAAAGGTGATACAGCTATTTTCTTCGGATTATCGGGTACAGGAAAAACAACTTTATCTACAGATCCAAAACGTAGTTTGATTGGAGATGATGAACATGGATGGACTTCTGAAAACACTGTTTTTAATTTTGAAGGTGGTTGTTACGCAAAAGTAATCGACTTATCTAAAGATAAAGAGCCAGAAATTCACGCAGCGATTAAAAAAGGAGCAATCCTAGAAAACGTTGTAATGGATGCTGAAGGAAATGTAGATTTTCATGATACGTCAATTACACAAAATACACGTGTAAGTTACCCGATACATCATATCGAAAATATTCAAACACCATCAACAGGAAAAAATCCTAAGAATATATTTTTCTTAACTGCAGATGCATTCGGAGTATTGCCTCCAATATCTAGGTTAACACCAGGTCAAGCAGCATATCACTTTATTTCTGGTTATACAGCTAAAGTTGCAGGTACAGAAGCAGGTGTTACAGAGCCATTACCAAGTTTTTCAGCTTGTTTCGGCGCACCATTTATGCCGTTACACCCAACTCGTTATGCAGAAATGTTAAGCGAAAAAATGAAGGCGTCAGATGTAAATGTTTGGTTGGTAAATACTGGATGGACAGCAGGTCCTTACGGTGTTGGTCACAGAATGAAATTAAAGTACACGCGTGCTATGATTAATGCAGCATTAAGCGGAGCTTTAGGAGATGTAAACGAAGAAAATTACCACACACATTCAGTATTTGGTTTAGCACAACCAAGACAATGTCCAGGAGTGCCTTCTGAAATGTTAAGCCAAAGAAAAGCTTGGGATAATGATGAAGAGTATTATAAAACAGCACACAAATTAGCAGATTCATTTAGAGAAAACTTTAAGAAGTTTGAAGAAAATGCAAACGCTGAAATTTTAGCAGGTGGACCACCAAATGTTAAAAAATAAATAATTAAAAGCATCCGAAAGGATGCTTTTTTTATGCGCAAATACTACCTATTTTTGTAGCTTTAAAACCAATAGCATGATTGTACAAGGAAATATAGTAGATATACAAAACAAACGAATCTATAAAGGAGAGGTTGAGGTTGAAAACGGAAAAATAACAGCGTTAAGGGAGGTAAATCACGCTGTAGAAAATTATATTATTCCGGGTTTTGTAGATGCACATATTCACATTGAAAGCTCTATGTTAGTACCTTCAGAATTTGCGAAAATAGCAGTTGTTCATGGTACGATTGCAACGGTTTCTGATCCGCATGAAATAGCAAATGTTTTAGGGGTAAAGGGAGTGGATTTTATGATCGAAAACGGAAAGAAAGCTCCGTTAAAGTTTAATTTTGGAGCACCAAGTTGTGTACCCGCAACTTCTTTTGAAAGTGCAGGAGCAGTTATCGATTCTGAGGATATTAAATTGATGCTAGAAAATCCTGATATTAAGTATTTAGCAGAAATGATGAATTATCCAGGGGTATTGTTTGATGATGAAGAGGTTTTAAAAAAGATTCAGCATGCAAAAAATAACAACAAACCTATTGATGGTCATGCACCAGGATTAAGAGGTGATGATGTTACAAAATATATATCGGCAGGAATTTCTACCGACCATGAATGCTTCACCTATGAAGAGGCTTTAGAGAAGCTTCAAAAAGGAATGAAAGTTATTATTCGTGAAGGAAGTGCTGCGAAAAATTTCGAAGCATTGATTGATTTATTGCCTGACCATTTCGAAAATATGATGTTTTGCTCTGATGATAAGCATCCAGATGATTTATTATTAGGTCATTTAAATGAGTTGTGCGAGCGTGCAGTAGCAAAAGGTATTGATGTTTTTAAAGTTTTACAGGCAGCATGTATAAATCCTGTAAAACATTATAATTTAGATGTTGGTTTGTTAGAGCAAGGAGATGATGCAGATTTTATTGTAGTTAAAGATTTAAAGAGTTTTAAAGTTTTACAAACTTATATTAACGGAGAGTTGGTTGCTGAAAACGGAAAATCGTTTGTAAAGTCAGTTCCTTTTGAAGTGTTGAATAATTTTAATACAGATAAAAAGAAAGTAGTTGATTTTGAATTTAAATCAACCGCAACAAAAATTAGAGTTATTGAAGCTTTAGATGGTGAGCTGGTAACGAATGAAGTTGAAGCTGATGCTTTGATAAAAGAAGGAAATCTAGTTTCTAACACAGAAACTGATGTGTTAAAAATGACAGTTGTGAATCGTTATAAAAATGCTGAGCCATCAATCGCATTTATAAAAAACTTCGGATTAAAAGAAGGAGCAATCGCTAGTTCAGTAGGGCACGATTCTCATAATATTATAGCAGTCGGAGTTTCTGACGAAGCTATTTGCAAAGCCGTAAATTTATTGATAGCAAATAAAGGAGGAGTTTGTGCAGTTTCAGCATCCGAAGAAAAAATAGTTTCATTGCCTGTAGCAGGAATCATGTCTGATAAGTCAGCTGAAGAAATAGGTAAAACGTATGCAGAATTAGATGCAATGGCAAAACAAACGGGGAGTAAATTGCGAGCGCCATATATGAGTTTATCTTTTATGGCATTATTGGTAATACCAGCATTAAAATTATCTGATAAAGGATTGTTTGACGGAAATACATTTAAGTTTACTTCATTAGAAGTTCAGTAAAATACTACTTAATAAAATCATTATTTAATTGATTAGTTTAGCTTTATAGAAATTAAAATTTGAAGACAGAAAAAATTATTTTAGGAATTGATCCCGGAACTTCTATTATGGGATTCGGAATTATAAAAGTGGTAGGAAAAAAAATGGAATTCGTTCAGATGAATGAATTGATTTTAAAAAAATACGACGATCATTATTTAAAACTAAAATTAATTTTTGAACGTACAATTGAATTAATAGATACTTACAAGCCAGATGAAGTAGCTTTAGAGGCTCCTTTTTTTGGAAAAAATGTACAATCTATGTTAAAGTTGGGGCGCGCACAAGGAGTGGCTATGGCAGCAGCATTATCACGTGAAATACCAGTAACAGAATACGCACCGCTAAAAATAAAAATGGCAATTACAGGTAACGGAAAATCGAGTAAAGAGCAAGTTGCTTTAATGCTAAAATCGTTATTAAATTTAAAAACATTACCTAAAAATTTAGATGCAACTGATGGATTAGCCGCTGCAGTTTGTCATCATTATAATTCAGGAAGAGTTGTAGGTGGTAAAAATTATACCGGTTGGGCAAGTTTTGTGAAGCAAAACGAAAAACGAGTTAAAAAGTAATTTAATTTGGCAGGAATTTATATACACATACCGTTTTGTAAGCAAGCATGTTTTTATTGCGATTTTCATTTCTCTACTTCTTTACAAAAGAAAGACGAACTGGTTTCGTGCATGATAAAAGAGCTTGAAATCAGAAAAGAAGAATTAGCAAACGAAACCATAGAAACTATTTATTTTGGTGGTGGAACTCCGTCTTTATTATCGAAAGAAGAAATAGAAAGGTTGTTAGATGCTGTTCATCAGAATTATAAAGTAATAGAAAATCCGGAGATTACTTTAGAAGCCAATCCGGATGATCTATCCGAAGAAAAAATTTTAGAATTAGCAAATTCACCTATTAACAGATTAAGTATTGGTGTGCAATCTTTTTTTGAAGAGGATTTAAAAAGTATGAATCGTGCGCATAACGCTAGAGAGGCAAAAGAATGTTTGTCTATGGCGACTCGCTATTTCGATAATATTACGGTGGATTTAATTTACGGAGTTCCGAATATGAGTAACGAACGTTGGAAAGAGAACTTGCAAATGGCATTCGATTTTAGCGTGAATCATATCTCAAGCTACGCATTAACAGTTGAGCCAAAAACAGTGTTAGATAGTTTTGTGAAAAACGGAAAATATCCCGCACCTGATGAAACTGTAGCAAAAGAACATTTTGATATTTTAGTAGTAGAAACCGCTAAAAATGGATTTATACATTATGAAATTTCAAATTTCGGAAAAGCGGATTACTTTTCGAAACACAATACAAGTTATTGGTTGGGTAAAAAATATATTGGTATCGGTCCGTCTGCACATTCATTTAGTAAAACGCATCGTAGTTGGAATGTTGCCAGCAATGCAAAATATATAAAGGAACTTCAGCAAGGTAATCTTCCGAATGAGGTAGAAGAATTATCAAAAGAAGATCAGTTTAACGAATACTTAATGACAGGCTTACGAACTATTTGGGGGGTATCATTAAATAAGATAGATGAAGATTTTAAAAAGCAATTACTAATCTCGTCAAAAAAGTTTATAGATGAAGGTTTGCTCGTCATTGCGAGAGAAACGAAGCAATCTGTAGGTTCGACTGAGGTTACTTCGTCGTTATCTCCTTGTAATGAAGGCAGGGTATTAAAAACAACCCCAAAAGGAAAGTTTTTGGCAGATGGTTTGGCTTCAGAATTATTTATAATTAAATAATAAAAACATGATTGCAGAGATAATATACAATTCAGAAAAACATAAAATAGATTTATCAAAACCTTTAGATATTTCTATTTCAATAGATGTTTTAAAAGAAAACATCAATGCATGGTATGTTGGTGAACCAGAAATTAAGCCAGTAAAAGAAGGAGATTGGATAGGTAGTGTTTCTAAAGGAGCAGACGTTAATTTTAACAATATTTCTTTTAATCCGCATGCGCATATAACACATACAGAGTGTGTTGGCCATATTACAAAACAAGTACATTCTGTAAACAAAAATTTAAAAAACTTCTTTTTTTTAGCTGAGGTTATTACAATAACCCCAAAGGAGTTAGAAAATGGAGATTCTGTAATTACAAAAGATCAATTACAGGCAATTTTAAAAAATAAAGTAAGAGAAGCTGTTGTAATAAGAACATTGCCAAATTCTGATAAAAAAACAAGCACTCGATATTCAAATACAAATCCGCCATATTTATTAGAAGAAGCGGCAGTTTATTTAAAAGGAATAGGAATAAAACATCTATTAATAGATTTACCTTCGGTAGATAAAGAAAAAGATGAAGGGAAATTATTATCGCATAATGCTTTTTGGAATACCGCAAATGAAATTCGTTTTGATGCAACTATCACAGAGTTTATCTATGTAAAAGAATCAATAAAAGACGGAGCATATTTTTTAAATTTAATGATAGCGCCTTTTGAAAATGATGCAACACCAAGCAAACCTATTTTATATAAAATTCAATAAGAATATTTTAGAATAGTTTTCAGTTATCGAAGAGTCGAGAAAAACTTTTAACAGAATAAGTGTAGGAGTAACTTATTTAGAATCAGTATGAAATAAGGTTGTTAAAATAACGTTTTGTAAAACGTATTAATTTTTTTTATAGTTTTACAATTCAATTAAGTAATAAAATGACAAATTTTTATACATATAAGCAATGTAAATCGATCGTGAGATACGACGGATATTGGGCTATTTATGTATTCTAATTATATTCAAATAAAATATAACTATTATAAAAAGTCCGACTTCACAGTCGGACTTTTTATTTTTATATCAACCAGAAATCAACTAAAAACCAATCACTATGAAAAAATTATACTTTAATTATTTAGACACTTTTAAAGGCCTCTCTAAAGAAGTATGGTGGCTTTCGTTA